>NZ_JBEWYX010000004.1:0-256856 GCF_041366455.1 Pseudoclavibacter sp. JSM 162008 | reverse complement strand
TAGATCATGTTGCTCCAACTTGCAAGAACAAGTGGCAGATGCTGATCTTTCTTTCAGAACTGTCCGGCCCGTGCGACCCGCTCTCGCGTTTCGCTCCGTCGGCCTGACGAGTGATTACATTACGCAGAGACCTAGCGACGCACAACTCGGGGCGATCCCGGGCGTGTCGCCCGCATCCCCTGCTCCACCCGCGCTCCGGGCCACTGGCAGGTCAGCCCGCGTCAACGCAGTCAGCCGGCGTAGACGCGCTGAGCTCCGCCATCGAACTTCTCGAGGGCCCCGGTCTCCCCCGCCCGAACTGCGCGGCCGCCGAGCCAGAGCGCGTAGACCAGGTACAGACCGAGCGCCGCGGCGCCGATGCCGATCTTGATCGGCCACGGCCAGTCCTGACGAGTCACGAACCCCTCGACGAGTCCGGAGATGAACAGGAAGATCGTCGTGCCGATTGCCACGACGATGAGCGCGCGGCCGTCGTCAGCGAGCGACTGCATCCGCGTCTTCGCCCCCGGTGCCACCCATGCCCAGAAGATGCGAAGACCTGCCCCAGCAGCGACGAAGACCATCGTGAGCTCGAGCAGGCCGTGGGGCGCGATCCAGAGGAAGAAGACGTCGAGGTGCCCGTGAGCACCGAGGACAGCTGCGCTCTGGCCCAGTCCGAGCGCGTTCTGCACGAGCACCACCGGCACCCAGAGTCCTGTGATGCCGAACGCGATGCACTGCGCCGCGATCCACGCGTTGTTCGTGAAGACGCGCGCAGCGAAGCTGGATTCCGAGAACTCGGAGTAGTAGCCGACGAAGTCCTCCTCGGCGTACTGCTCCAGGGCGGCCTCGGAACCGAGGAAGCCGAGGATCTCCGGGTTCGCCACGATCCACCAGTAGCTGAGCGCGGCGACCGCGATCGTGAAGAGGGCCGCGCCAAGCGTCCACCACCTCACGCGGTAGAGCGCAGCAGGCAGCGCCATCGTGAAGAACGCCCCGAGGAGCACCAGGATGTTTCGCCCGGCTCCGGTGAACCTCCCCCGCGCACGCGACAGCTGCACGGAGAGGAACTCCCCCTCCCGAGTCTCCCCGTAGCTCGTGCGCAGCGCCGACAGCTCCGTCGACGAATCCTGGTAGCGGGTGATGAGCTCGTCGATCTCGGCGCCGGTCAGATTGCGGCGCCGAGCGAGCGCCCCCAGGCGCTGCCAATCCGCCGAACGGGCGGTTATGAGAGCTTCAAGATCCATCTGTTTCAATACTGCCATGGCCACTCAGACGCGACCCAGGGAACGCCTGAGCGTCACCGACGAGCAGCTTGTCGTCGGCGAAGGAGTCCACCTGGACGTGAGACCCGCGGGCTTTGCGCTCCGGGCCGCCTCCTCCGCCCTCGACGCGCTGGTCTACATGGTCGGCTACATTGGGCTCCTCATCCTCACGATGACCATCCTGTCGAGCGACGACTTTCCCGTTGCCATCGACGAAGCGCTGCTCAGCGCCATCGCCATCGCCCTGCTCGTCGCCTGCCTCGTCGTCGCCCCCTGTGTCGTCGAGACGCTCACGCGCGGGCGATCGGTCGGCAAGTTCGCGACCGGCCTGCGGATCGTCCGCGACGACGGTGGCGCGTCCGGGTTCCGTCAGGCATTCATCCGCGCCCTCCTCGGATTCATCGAGCTCTACGGGTCGGCAGGCGGTATCGCCATCATCACCGGTCTCGTCAACTCCCGGGCCAAACGGCTCGGCGACGTCCTCGCCGGCACGACCTGCCAGCGCGAACGGGCCCCGAAGCTCCGCCGCCACCTCGGGCCGATGCCCCCGCAGCTCGTCGGGTGGGCGACGATCGCGGACGCAGGCAGGCTCCCCGACCGCACCTCGCGTCGCATCCTCGACTACCTGGACCAGTCCGCGCAGCTCACTCCGGCACACCGGGACCGGGCGGCAGGCGAGATCGCCCGCGAGACGCTCCCCCACGTGCATCCGATCCCGGATGTCGACGCTGACACCTATCTGCGGGGCCTGGCTGTCCTGCGCCGAGACCGCGAGCTCGCGGCCCTCGCCGCGATCGCCCGGCGAGAGGACGCACTCGCGCCCACCCTCAACGGCATGCCCCACTCCTTCCCCGACCGAGGCTGAACGGCTCGGTCACCGAGCGGCAACGACGAAGCCCGCCAGAACAGCTGGCGGGCTTCGTCGTCTCGGCGATCGGACGTGGCCGAACGGATCAGTATCGGTAGTGGCTGACCTTGTAGGGCCCGCCGACCTCGACGCCGATGTAGTCGGCCTGCTCCGGCGTCAGCTCGGTGAGCTGCACGCCCAGGGCATCGAGGTGAAGGCGCGCGACCTGCTCGTCGAGGTGCTTCGGCAGCACATGGACGCCGATCGGGTAGGCGTCGAGTCGCTGCCAGAGCTCAAGCTGCGCCAGGACCTGGTTCGTGAAGGAGCTGCTCATGACGAACGACGGATGACCCGTCGCGTTGCCGAGGTTGAGCAGGCGCCCCTCCGAGAGGACAAGCACCGAACGCGAGTTCGGAAGGCGCCACTCGTGCACCTGCGGCTTGATCTCGACGCGCGTCGCTCCTTCGAGCCGCTCGAGGCCGGCCATGTCGATCTCGTTGTCGAAGTGGCCGACGTTGCCGACGATGGCCATGTGCTTCATGCCGAGCATGTGCTCGAGCGTCAGCACGCTCTTGTTGCCGGTGCACGTGATCCAGATGTCGACCTGGTCGAGCACGTCCTCGACCTTCGCGACCTGGAAGCCGTCCATCGCGGCCTGCCACGCGCAGATCGGATCGATCTCGCTCACGATCACGCGGGCGCCCTGCCCGCGAAGGGCCTCCGCAGCCCCCTTGCCGACGTCGCCGTACCCGACGACAAACGCCGTCTTGCCGCCGATGAGCACATCCGTCGCACGGTTCAAGCCATCCGGAAGCGAGTGGCGGATGCCGTACGTGTTATCGAACTTCGACTTCGTCACCGAGTCGTTCACGTTGATCGCCGTGAACTGCAGCTCCCCGCGTTCGGCGAGCTCGTAGAGTCGGTGCACACCGGTGGTCGTCTCCTCCGTCACGCCGCGCACCTCCTCGGCGATGCGCGTGAAGTGCCCGGCGTCGTGCGCGAGCGACTCGCGAATGGTGTCCAGGACAACGCGCATCTCGGTGCTGTCCTCATCGCTCGCCTCCCGGACGGACCCGGCGAGCTCGGCCTCGCGGCCGAGGTGCACGAGCATGGTCGCGTCGCCGCCGTCGTCGAGGATGAGGTTGGGGCCGACTGCTCCCTCTGCGCTCCAGTCGAAGATGCGCGAGGTGCACCACCAGTACTCCTCGAGCGTCTCGCCCTTCCACGCGAAGACCGGCACTCCGGTCGGGGCCTCGACCGTGCCCTCCGGCCCGACGGCGACGGCCGCGGCCGCCTCGTCCTGCGTGGAGAAGATGTTGCAGCTCGCCCAGCGGACCTCGGCCCCCAGGTCGGTGAGCGTCTCGATGAGCACCGCTGTCTGGACGGTCATGTGCAGCGATCCCGCGATGCGCGCCCCGGCCAGCGGCTTCTGCCCGGCGTACTGCGCCCGGAGCGCCATGAGCCCGGGCATCTCGATCTCGGCGAGACGGATCTGGTGGCGACCCGCGGCTGCCAGTGCCAGGTCCGCGACGACGAACGGACGTTCGGTGGAGAGCTCGATACCCGACGTTGGTGCCATGAGTGCTGCTTCCTTGCTCCGGGGGTGGTGGTGGATGCTGCCGGCCCCGGCCCCGAGAGGGGCGCGGAGGCCCGTTGCTACTGCGCTCGGATGAGGGACAGCACCTGGTCGCGAAGCGACTGCAGGCGTGCCTCGTCCTTGGCTTCGGCGTTCAGACGGAGGAGCGGCTCCGTGTTGGAGGCGCGCACGTTGAACCACCAGAAGCCGGTCTCGTCCGCACCGCGGACCGTGAGCCCGTCGAATTCCTCGAACTCGGCGATGCTGGCGAAGGCGTCGACGATCCGCGCCAGGGCGGCGGGCACATCCGCGACGGTCGAGTTGATCTCCCCGGACGCGAAGTACGGGTTCTCGAGCCCGCCGATCTCGGAGAGCTGCTTGTCGGATCCGCCGACCGCTGCGAGCACGTGCATGGCGGCAAGCATCCCGTTGTCGGCGCTCCAGAAGTCGCGGAAGTAGTAGTGCGCCGAGTGCTCGCCGCCGAAGACCGCGTCGGTGGCCGCCATCTGCGCCTTGATGAGCGAGTGGCCGACCTTCGTCTGGACCGCCTTCGCGCCCTCCTGCTCGATGGCCTCCGGCACGTGACGGGAGACGATCAGGTTGTGGAGGATCGTGGGCTCGTTCTCGCCGGCTGCGCGCACGCGTGCGATCTCGCGTCGCGCGACGATCGCCGTGACGGCGCTCGGCGAGACGGGCTCGCCGAGCTCGTCGATCAGGAAGCAGCGGTCGGCGTCGCCGTCGAAGGCGAGACCGAGATCCGCGCCGTGCTCGACGACGGCCGCCTGCAGGTCGACGAGGTTCTTGGGGTCGAGCGGGTTCGCCTCGTGATTGGGGAAGGTGCCGTCGAGCTCGAAGTACATGGGGATGATCTCGAGCGGCAGCGCCCCGAGACCGGCCGCGTCGCCCAGCACGGCGGGCACGGTGAGCCCGCCCATCCCATTTCCGGCATCGACGACGACCTTGAGCGGGCGGATGCCCGAGAGGTCGACCAGCTCGCGCAGGTACGCCGCGTAGTCAGCGAGCACGTCGATGCGCTGCTCCGAGCCCGGCTGGTCGACCGCGGGGATGCCGTCGTCGAGGAACGCGGCTGCCCTGTCGCGGATCGCGGAGAGACCGGTGTCGAAGCTGAGCGCCTTGGCGCCCGCGAGCGAGAGCTTGATGCCGTTGTAGGCGGCGGGGTTGTGGCTTGCCGTGAACATGGCGGCGGCCGCGTCGTAGCGGCCGGACGCGAAGTAGTCTTCGTCAGTCGAGCAGAGGCCGATGTGCGTGACGTTCGCACCTCGCGCGACGGCACCGCGGGCGAAGGCGGCGGCGAAGCCAGGCGAGGAGTCGCGCATGTCGTGGCCGACGACGACCGTCTGCCCGGCGAGAGCGAATTCGTCGACGAACCCGGCGCCCAGCGCCGTCACGAGCGCCTCCGTGAGCTCGCTGCCCACGAGCCCCCGAACGTCATAGCTCTTCACGACACCAGAGAGAGAACCCCGCTCGTCAGTCGACGCGGGTGCGATAGCCACAGAAGTCATGAACCCAAAACTACCGGACGCATCATGCTCCAACCCTGCGGTGGCGTCGAGCGTTCTGCGTGGCGTGCGCACAGGTCGTAGCTGTGCGGTTCCGCCGCGAGCGCAAGCGGGCCGATGACGGCGAGCTTGTCCTCGTAGTCGAACGTCAGCGTGTACTCCGCTTTGCGGGAGCACGCGACTCGTGAGCATGGTCGATTGGGCATCGGGGCAAGTGTACGCCGGGCGTAAACTCGCAGTCATGCCACGTCGCCGCCGGGAGAAGAAATCCGAGAACGCCAGGAGGCAGGCGCGCCCTGAGCGCGGCCTCGCCCGCGGAAGGCACGGCAGGGGCATCCGCTCGAGCGTCGCGGGCCCCTACCTTCCGATGCTCACCGGACGCGTGGTCAGGTTCGAGAACCATGTCGCGGATGCGATGAACTACCTGCGCGCGGCGAATCCCGAACGGCTCGCGAACGTGCAGGTCGACATCGCCAACGTGCCCAAGACGCTGCAGCACTCCGATGGCATGGACCGCTGGCATGTCGAGGCTCCGAACCGGATCATCCTCTATCGAGTCGCGATCGATCGGCTCGCGCGGCTGCACTGCGAGGACCCGGTGCACTACCGGATGCTCGTGGAACGGTGCGTGCTGCAGGCGGTCGCCGAGCTGCTCGGCTCGGACCCGTGGGACATCGCGCCGGAGCGCTTCGGCGACGAGTGACCTCGCCGGCCGCAGGCCCGGCGCTCAGCGGTAGACGGTGATGACCTCGGCGAGCGGGTTGCTCGCCGAGATGGGGATGGCAGCGAGCTGGCCGTCGCCCGCGTAGGCGAGCTGGACGGAGATCCGATCGAGTCCCTCGAGCCGGTACTCGCGGCCTGCCTCGACGTCGACGGACGTGGTGCCGTGCGCCGGGATGGAGATCGCAGTCTCAGTGCCGTCGTCTGCGATGAGCGTCGCGGTCTTCTCGACCCCGTCGGCGTCGGCGAGCTGCAGCTTCGGTGACGGGCCGTTCGGCACGGCCACGACCTGGCCGCCGCTCAGCGCGGGAACCGGCTGGTACCAGGCCAGGTCCGAGGAGGTCGCCGTGGCCGTCGTCTGCACCGAGGCGACGACGGGGTGGCTTGCCTCGATCTCGAGGGTGTACTGGCCGATCGGGTATCCGGTGAGCGGGATCTCGGTGGTTCGGCCTCCCTGGATCGTCAGCGAGATCGGCTCGAGCGAGGTGCCTGCTGCATCGCGAACGGCCACCGAGAGCTCGGTCTCCTCGTCGCCGGGCGCGAGGACGCGAAGCGTGGCGCCGCGCTCGAGCACCAGGGTGCCCTCCGCCTCGGACGCCGTGCTCGTCGAGGGCACGCCCACGATCGAGAGGGAGGTGCTCGGCGCGTCCTGCGCTCCGATGATCTCGATGCCGCTCGGCGTCGCCCCCGAGGTGCGCGTCTGGTGCAGTGTGGAGGTCACGCTGCCGGAGACGGCTTCGACCTGCACGACGAGGTCGCCCCGGTCGGGCGCCACGCCCTCGAGGCTCACCACCTCACGGCTGCTGGCGGGCACCGCGATCTCGCGGATCGTCGGGGCCTGCACCGTGCCATCCGCCGTCGTCACCGTCACGCGGACCTCGGCGGCTCGGTCGGCGGGGTTCACGATGACCAGCTGCGTGCTGCTGCCCTCCGCGGTGCTCCCCCCGACGAGCCACTGCTCGGCGGACGGCATGCGGCAGGATGTCGCGGCGAAGCCCGCGGCCGAGGGCTGAGCGAGCTCCAGTGTCTGTGCCGCTCCGAACTCGGTCGGGGCGCCGTCCTCGGTCATCCCCGGAACCGTGAAGCGGACCGGCGCGAGCGCCTGCTGCTCGTCGGCGGCTGGGGTCGACTGCACGATCGGCTCGATGTCGAGCTCGTCGAGGTCTCCGGCGAGACGGATGCTCGTCGTCCCCAGGGTCGCTGGCAGCGTCGGGTCATCCGTCGCCAAGCCGAGCAACGTGAGGGGGCCTGGGCACACGCGCTCCTGCGCGCTCGCGACCGGGCTGACGAGGACAGCATTGGCGGGAGTGGAGAGCACGGCCTCCGGTGCGAGCTGCACCGCCGCGACCACGCCTCCCACGGTCACGAGCGCGGCGCCGACGCTCAGGACCCGCCAGATGGGACGCCGGCCGCTCGCGGCAGGTCTGGAAGCCTCGCGGGCGGCGTCGTCCGCGGCACGCGCCTCGGCGATCACGGTCGATTCATCGGGCGTCATGGTCGCCTCCCCGTGCTCCCGTGCCGAGCACGTCGTCATCGTCGTCCTCGAAGTCATCGACGGTGAGCGACGTGACGTCGCGACGCAGCATCCGCTCGCCATCGTCGAAACCGTCGCCGTCCAGGTCGTACCAGGGGCGACCGGTGGTCTTCTCGCGGCGGCGCATATCGGCGGCACGCGCCGTGAGGCCCCCGGTCGGGAGGGCAGTGAGGAGGGTCAGCGCGAGCAGGACGCCTTGCACGATGAGCATCCACCGCCCGAGCGTCGTCCCGGTGTTCGCAGTGTCGAGGGGGCCAGCGACGCTCGGGTCGGTGGGTTCGAGCGTGGGTCCGACCACCTGCCAGAGCGCGCCGAACTCCGTTGCACCCGCCGGACGCAGGCCCGGGTTCGCGTCGAGCGAGGACACGAGTCGGCCCTCCATCGTCGCCGCGTCGCTTGAGCCCTCCGGCACGAGCAGGTACGAGATGCCGAGCGCGTGCAGCTCCTCTGTCGGGCGGAAGAGGGAATCCGAGGCGAAGTTCACGGCCAGTTCAGCCAGGCGCTGGTCACCGGAGGAGAAACCGACGCTTGTCGTGCGCAGCGTCGATTGCGAGTCGAGGCCGTCACCCGTTCCCCGTTCGAGCCGCACCTCGACCGCGCCACTCGGAAGCGGAACGATGACGAGGGTTCCCACCTCGTCAGAAGCTCGCCCCTGGGCGTCGACGATCGCGGGAAGGGACCGGCCGTCGCCTGCGCCGACCAGTGCGTCGCCGCGCGCCACCGCAGTTGCCGGTAGTGCAGCCAGGAGCACCATGCCCGCGATCGTGACGCCGGCGAGGACGTGCGAAGCGCGCGCTCGGATCGCCCCGAGCGTCGCCGCGGCCGCCACCACAGCGCCGAGCCACATGAGCGACTGCGCACTGCCCGGCCACAGCGAGATACTCTCGACGCCGACGTGCGCGAACCCGAGACGGGTTGCCGCCGCGCTGGTCACGAAGCCGAGGAGGAGGAGCTGGAGACCGAAGAGCGCCGCGCGCCAGTTGCGGCCACCGGGGGCGAGGACCGCGAGAAGGAACAGGGGCGCCACCAGGACGGCGGCGATGATCGGGGCGAAGGGATACGCCTCGAGCTGCCCACCAGCCCAGCTGGGATCGGCGACGAGCGAGGTGGGGAAGCCGAGGAGCAGCTGCCACGCATCCGGCGCCGTGCTCGCGAGCGGGACGCCCGGGTCGGCGAACAGGGCCAGCGGCCGCCCTCGGTTCCATTGCGCGACCGCGAGCGGAGCGAAGAGGACCAGGGTCGGAGCGGCCGTCAGCAGTCGCTGCAGGAACCCACGACCGCCGATCACCAGCCAGACGAGCCAGACGACGGCAAGCGGGACCGCGAGGAGCGGAGCGGATGCGATCGCGACTGCGGCGAGCAGGCCGGTGGCCGCCGCGCGCGACCAGTTCCGCGAAGCGCTCAGGGCGGAGAAGATCAGCCATGGGAGGACGAGGTGCGCGATGACCGCCGCGATGCGCCCCTCGGCCAGCGCCACCAGCAGCGGGGGCGCGAGCATCCAGGCGAACGCACCGAAGGCGCGGAGGCCGGCCCGCTTGGTGAGGCGCGCCACAAGAAGCCAGGCGCCCATCGCGGCCAGCGGGAGGGCGAAGAGCCAGAGCAGCACGATGCTGAGACTCGGGTACCAGAAGGTGAGGGTGCCGAGCACCGCGAGCACATAGGTGAAGGGGTCTGCCACACCGAAGGCCCCGTCGCCCACGTCGCGGACGCCGTACCCCGTCCTCCCCCACAGCGCGCCGATCGAGTCGGCGACGGGAAGGAGTCCGCCACCGGACAGCGTCGTCTGACCGATGAGCGGCAGCGCCAGCCCGAGGCCGAGCAGCGTGGACACGAGCAGCACCCAGAGGCCGCCGGAGCCGACCAGCGAGTACCGCTCGCGCTCCTCGTGCGTGAGCGCACGCAGCTCCTCGCGCTGCAGGCCCAGCGTCTTCTGGTTCTCCTCGGCGCTCACGAGCAACGGCTCGATGACCGTCCACGACTCGGTGCGGGTCTTCGCGAACTGCGCCCTCGAGCGGGCCGCGCCCGTCTTGCCGAACGTCACGCGAGCGGCGGACCTGAGCTCTGCGAGGATACGCCGCGGACGCTTCCGAACGAGGTGCCAGACGCCCTTGAGGATGGCGATCGGGATGAGCAGGAGCCGGAGCACGGCGAACGCGGGCGGCGGGGTCTTCGTGAGACTGCGGTGGACCCTCGCGGTATCGCGCGCCGCCGCGACGGCAGAGGCGCTCATCGAGGGGTTCATCGCGGCCGTGCCCGGAGCCTCCGGGTCGCAGGCGACTCGAGCAGACGGGGTCAGGAGCACACGTCCGCCGGCGAGCCACACGCGCGTGCAGAAGTCGAGCGCATCGTCCACTGCCGGGAGACCGGGGTCGAAACCGTCGAGAGCCAACCACGGTTCACGGCGCACCAGCATCCCACCGGCCGCGACACCGAGCACGTCGGAATCCTGATCGAACTGGCCCTGATCGAGCTCGTCCTCGCGAAGGCGCAGGCTCTCACCGTTCTGCAGCATGGACTGGCCGAACTCCACGAGCGTCGCGGCGTCGTCGCTGCGCACCAGCTTCGGGCCGGTCACCTCGAGCGACGGATTCCGCTCAGCCGTCGCGAGGAGCTGCTCGAGCGCATCGTGCTCCGGGGCGTTGTCGGCGGCGAGCAGCCAGAGCCAATCCCCCTCCGAGTGGAGCCCCTGCTCCTCGAGCACGGCAACGGCTTCGGCGACGGCACCGCCGAAGGTCGTGTCGGTCTCCAACGTCAGCAGGATGTCCGGCTCGGACGCGCGCATGATGTCCAGTGTCGAATCCGTCGAGGCCAGATTCACCATCACGACGCGTTCGGGGAGGCGCGAGGAGCCCTCGAGCGCGGCGATGGTGCGCTCGAGCGCGCGCGACGCATCTCGCGCGACAAGGATTGCGGTGACTCCGGGACGCATTGAACGAATGGTATTCGGGTCCCCCGGCCGATCTCGCATTGGGGGCGGCAAGCCGCGACACGCGTCGACGTCACACTGGCTCGTCTCCCGCTCATGCATCCGACTCTCCCGCTCATGGATGCACGAAGGGCCCCGCCCGACCGGAGTCGAGACGGGGCCCTGCCTGCTCGCGCGCTCTCACCCGAGACTGACTGGCCAAGACGATGCGGCCCGGGCCTGACGCCCGCGCCGCTCAGGCTTGCTTGCGGAGCTTGCGCCGCTCCCGTTCGCTCAGCCCACCCCAGATGCCGAAGCGCTCATCGTTGGAAAGCGCGTACTCGAGGCAGTCGCTCCGGACCTCGCAGGAATCGCAGATGCGCTTCGCGTCGCGCGTCGAGCCGCCCTTCTCCGGGAAGAAGGCTTCGGGGTCGACCTGCGCGCACAGCGCGTCTGCCTGCCAGGCGAGCGGGTTGTCGTCTCCGACATTCCTGCGGACTCCTGGGACGCCGAGGACGACCGGGTCGACATACCAGTCTTCGGGAACCGAGGGGTTCCTCCCTGGAATTGCCATATCACGTTCTCCCCACGTTGCTTGCGGGCACCTGCCCGCGCGTCGGAATCATTACATCGTTGTAATTCACCCCGCGTCAAGTCGGAAGCCCTCAACACTAAGCCCGGTCTTGAGACTTTTCGGAGAAGCCGCGCGGGATTCGCGACGGCGTGTCGCCGAGGATCCCCTGAGGGACCAGGAAACGACGCGCCGGAATGCCCGCGCCGGAAATTCCCAGCTAGTCGGCGTGTCGCATCGGCACCGTGTCGCGCCTGTCGAGCCCCGGACCCGCCGCGAAGAGGTCGACCGAGCCGATCACTCGCACCGGCAGCTCGTCCGGGGTCACGAAGACAGACTCGCCCGCCGAGATGGAGGCAGTCGTCTTGGCTCCCTCGAGACGGGCCTCCCCCTCGAGGCAGAGCAGCATCGTGGGCCCGTCGAGGTGGATGGTCTTGACCGTGTCGACAGGACTCGGAACAACCCGCACGAGGCGGAAGTCGGGAATCTCGGGCCGATACTCCTCGACACCGTCCTGGATGCGCGTCGCCGCGATGTACGGCGGGGGCACCGGCGCGAAGTCCAGCCGCGCGAGCAGCTCGGGAATGTCGATGTGCTTGGGCGTGAGCCCGCCACGCAGCACGTTGTCGGACGCCGCCATGATCTCGATGCCGAGCCCGCGGACGTAGGCGTGCATGTTCCCGGCCGGCAGGAAGATCGCCTCACCACGACGGATGGTGATGTGGTTGAGCAGGAGCGCGAGCGCGATTCCGGGGTCACCCGCGTACACGCGCGCGAGCGTCGCGATGATGCCGCGCTCACGAGCGAAGCGCTCGGCCTGGTCACCGGCCTCGTCGCCCGCGAGCGCGACCCGGGACACGGCGGCGACGAGTTCATCAACCGCCTCGCCACCCTCGAGGAGCCACGTGACGAGTCCCCGGAGATCCTCGCCGGTGGCGAGCGAGCGGACCCGAGCGCTGAAGTCTGCAAGCGCCGCGCGCCCAGCTCCCGGCTGCTCTTGATCTGCATCCGCCCGCTGGGCGAAGTCGCCGACCACGGCAGCGACCTCGCCGAAATCGCGGAAGCCGGCGAGGGCATCCATCGTCTCGCTCAGCGCGAGGAGCATCTCGGGTTTGTGCAGCGGGTCCTTGTAGTTGCGCTCCGGCGCGCTGAGGGGGATGCCGGACGAGTTCTCTCGATCGAACCCGCGACGGGCATCCGCCAGCGTCGGGTGCACCTGCAGCGACAATGGGGCCGCCGCCGAGAGGACCTTCAGGAGGTACGGGAGCCCAGGCCCATCGCCCTCTCGCAAGCCCATGGCGTACCGCCCGAGCGTGGCCACCGGCTCCTGCGCGATCCAGGCGTCGAGCGTCGTCGCCCCACCCGCCAGTTCGGGGTCGACGATTCGACTCGGCGCCCCAGGATGCGCCCCGAGCCAGAGCTCGGCTTGCGGCACCCCGTCCCAGTCCGCGTCGTCGAGGGTGCAGGCACCGGTCGTGCCGAGGAGCTGCGAGATCGATCCCGGGGCACCCCAGGCGTAGTCGCGGGGCGCATTCTTCAGTGGCAGAAACATCACGCGAAGGCTACCGAATCTCTGTCCGCCTGTGGGAGAGGTGCGACGAACTGCATGGCAGATACAAGGGTGCGCACCCAGCTCGCGTTCGACTTCATGGTTTCCACCAACCCGGTGGCGCACCCGGCTCACCTCTTCGTAAGCTCGCGGAGCGCTCGATTCGTCGCCGGAGGCAACGCCGCCACGGCCTCGCAGCGCCCCACCCCGCTCGACCAGGAACAGGACGGTCATGGACGACAACGAGTTTCAGCTGCTGCCAGGCGACTTCACCGGGCTCGAAGCCGAGCTCTCTCCAGAGGAGAAGGGCCTGATCTCGAACCTCCGCGACTACCTCGAGCGCGACGTGCGCCCCGTGATCGACGCGCACTGGGAGGCCGCGACCTTCCCGCGCGAGATCGTCCAGGGCCTCGCCGCGGCCGGCGTCGTCGGCCTCGCCTTCGAGGAGACCAGACGATTCGAGAACTCTGCGGTCTTCCGCGGGTGGACTGCCCTCGAGCTCGCTCGCGTCGATGCGAGCGTCGCGACCTACGTCGGCGTGCAGAACGGCCTGGCCCTTGGCGCCATCGGCCTCTGCGGTTCCGTCGCCCAGCGTGAACGCTGGCTCCCCGCGCTGGCGTCCGGTGAGATCGTCGGCGCCTTCGGACTCACCGAGCCAAGTTCCGGCAGCGACTCCGCCAGGGGGCTCACGACGACCGCCGAGCTCGTCGGCGACGAGTGGGTGCTCAACGGCGCGAAGCGCTGGATCGGGAACGCGACCTTCGCGGACATCGTCGTGATCTGGGCCAAGGATGTGGCGGACGGGCAGGTGAAGGGCTTCGTGGTCGACACCTCCCTTCCCGGCTTCACCGCGACGAAGATCGAGCGGAAGGTCTCGCTCCGCATCGTGCAGAACGCCGACATCACCCTCGACGGCGTGCGCGTGCCCGCCGACGCGAAGCTCGAGCATGCCAACTCGTTCAAGGACACGGCCCGTGTGCTGCGCAAGACCAGGGCCGAGGTCGCATGGCTCGCGACGGGCATCGCCGTCGGCGCCTACGAGACCGCGCTCGCCTACGCGAAGGACCGGCTCCAGTTCGGCGCCCCCATCGCGGCACGACAGCTCATCCAGGAGCGCCTCGTCGACGCGCTCGGACTCATCACCGCGAGCATCACGCTGTGCGTTCGGGTGTCGCAGCTCGACGATGACGACGCCCAGCGCGACGAGCACTCGGCGCTCGCGAAGGCCGTGGCCACGGGAAACATGCGACAGGTCGTCGCCCTCGCGCGGGAGGTGTGCGGAGGCAACGGCATCGTCGCCGACTACGGTGTCGGCCGGTTCTTCGCGGATGCGGAGGCCATCTACTCGTACGAGGGAACCAGGGAGATGAACACCCTCATCGTCGGCAGGTCGATCACGGGCCACGCGGCGTTCGTGTGAGCGGCGCCGGCCGTCGCGCGGCCCTGGCTTCCAGCGGACCAGCACCGATCAGGTCCGCGAGTGAGCGAGAATAGGCCGGTGAGTTCCACCCGAATCCCCGCAGACTCCATCGCGACCGAACGCGCCCCATGGCGTCGATTCGTGTCCCGGGTACCGGGGAGCCCCGGGCTCACCACCTTCGCGACGTTCACGTTCTTCACGGCCTTCGCCGGCGACTTCTGGCGCAACCTGCTCACCTGGTACGGCTTCGGCGTCGTCGTCGCGATCATCATCGGCATCTCGATCTGGCTCCTCGCCAGCAAGAAGCCCCTCCCGAAGATCATGCATCTCCCGTCGGCGCTCGTCGCCTTCGTCGTCTGGTGCGCCTTCTCCATCATCTGGTCCGCCTACCGACCCGAGTCGCTCCTCGGCTTCGGCATCCAGCTCGTGACGGTGATCGTCGCCCTCGCCCTCGCCGTCTCGCTCACGAAGCCGCAGTTCCTGCGCGCCTTCAGCGCGGCCATGCGCTGGATCCTCGGCCTCTCGCTCGCGTTCGAGGTCCTCGTCGCCATCTTCTTCCCCGGCGGCGTGCTGCCCCTCGCCCTCCTCATCCCCGGTCAGCTCGAGCGCGTCTCCGGCATCCCCGGAGCCACCGCCGAGACCGTGCCAGCCGCGTTCCTGTGGAGCCAGGGGCACATCTTCGCGGGCAGCGCCATCCAGGGCATCCTCGGCAACCGCAACCTGCTCGCCATGGCCGCGCTCCTGTGCGTCATCGCCGTCGCCGTGCAGTGGTACGCCAAGCAGATGAAGCGGTGGCCGGCGATCACCTGGATCGCGCTCGGCCTGGTCGCGATCCTCCTCTGCAAGTCGGCGACCGTCTTCGTGGGGTGCGCCGTCGTGCTCCTGGCCGTGGCCCTCGTCTTCATCGCACGCCCGCTCAGCAACGCGCAACGGTGGGGCATGTACGGCGCGGTCTTCGCCATCATGCTCGTCGTCGGCTGGATCGTGCTCCAGTTCAACACGCAGCTCTTCGGCCTCATCAACCGCTCGAGTGACATGTCTGGCCGCGGCGACATCTGGGCCGAGGTCGGTCGGCTCGGCAGCGAGCACTGGCTCACCGGCATGGGGTGGATCAGCTACTGGGCCCCGTGGGTGGAGCCGTTCAAGGGACTCCTCGTCGTCGACGGGGTGCACTTCCTGCAGGCCCACAACGCCTACCTCGACGTGTGGATGCAGACGGGCCTCATCGGTGCGTTCTTCTTCGTCGGCATCGTGCTCTCGACCCTCATCCGCACCTGGTGGCTGGCCGTCGACCGCCCGCAGACCGACGCCAGCGGACCCCGCGACTTCCCGCCGACGGCCATGCTCGCGTTCCTGCTCATGGTCGCCCTCGCGGTGCAGTCGCTGACCGAGTCGCGCCTCCTCGTCGAGGGGAACTGGCTGCTGCTCTGCTACCTGGCGATCTACTCGAAGCTGCGCATCCAAGACCTCCCCGCGCTGCCGAGGCGCACCATCTCGACCAAGACGGGGCCCCTGCCGATCGTCGAGCGCAACAAGCTCGAAGGCGTCTGACGCTTCTCCTCCGCTACTTCTCGGCGTCGCGGAGCAGGTCGTCGCAGGCGAGCACGAAGGACTTGCCGGGCGCGACGGCGAAGGCGCGCTCGCCCTCCGGCTCGCCGACACAGGTTGCGACCGCATCGCGGTACTGCGCCGACCAGGCAGGAACGGCGCGGCGATCATCCGGCACGGTCGCCCACTGCGACACCACCGCGGCCCCGACGGCGAGCAGGAGAGCCGCGGCGGCCAAGCGCGCAGCGCGCGGGGCTCGCACTCCCCAGCGCTCGACGATCGCGGACGCCGCGAGCGGGAAGCTCGCGAGCGCGAAGATCGCTGCGGCGGCCCCATAGCGGATGTCGATCTGCGCAGTCAGCCAGTCACCACCCTCGAACCGGGCGAACTGGAAGATCGTCAGCGGGTTGACGAGGAGCGTGCCACCGAATGCCGCAGCCGAGACCAGCAGCAGCGCGGCTAGGGCCACGCGCTCCGGTCGCCGCCCAATCGCCATCACGAGCCCCACCGCGAGCGCGAAGGGCACGAAGGCCAGCACCAGGATGCCCGTCCCCTGGCTCGCGAGCGCCACCGCGTTCGACTCGGTGTCGCCGCTCCAGACGGGAAGCAATGCCGTCGCGCCCCAGCCGACGAGCACATCGGCGACGGAGATGGGCCCATGTGGGGCGTTGAACTGAGGCCGGGGGGCGAGCAGCCACGTCACGAGCTGAGGCAGGACGCCCAGGAGGGCGCCGGTGAGCAGGAGCCACACCGCTTTGCCGCGATCCCAGAGGAGGCGAAGCAGCAGGATGGGCAGCGCGACGATTGCCTGGACCTCCGTCAGGAGGCAGACGAGGACAACAGCGGCCCAGAACCCCCGCTCCGCCCTGGACACGTCGCTTCGGGAGACGAAGATCCACACCACCAGCCACAGGCAGTACGTGTGCAGGTTCGCGAGGTCGCCGAGCACCTCGCGGCTGATGAGCGGCACGAACACGGGAACGAGGGCGACCGCGACGCGCGCAGGCAGCCACGTGACGATTCCCCTGGCCAGGCGGAACGTGCCGGCGCAGACCAGGGCGGTCGCCAGGAGGCTCAGGAACGAGACCGCCACACCGAAGTTGTCGCGCGGGAAGAGCTCCGCGGCGACGATCGTGAACACCCGTGGCAGGAAATGCTGGTAGCCGGCGTACGGGTGGAACAGCGTGGCGAGGCTGCCGAGCTCGATCTGCTCGCGCAGGAAGGTATCGCCGTCCTCCGCCCAGAGCACTCCGTGCGCCCCGGCCGGCACCCGGAACCACACCAGCACGAGGGCCACGGCGAAGACGCCGGCCAGCCAGGCGGACTCGCGGTGCGGAGCGAGTCGCCACTGTTCCGACTCGGAACCGACTGCTCGCGCGCTCATCCGTCGATGCTATCCGCCGCCGAGCCGACCCCGCGGCGAGGGAGACGGACAAGGGAGTCACCGGCGATATGCTCGTGGCCATGCCAAGCAGCGCACCCGATACCCGAAGCTCCGCAGAACTGGTCGTCGAGATCGAGGCACTCCGGGAGCGCCTCGACGAGCTCGCCCGCGAGCGGGCTGAGGAGAAGGCCGAGAACGCCGAGCTCAAGGCGAGGGTTCTCGCACTGCAGAACTCCCTGGACGACGCGCACTATCACCTCAACGTGCGGCCGACGACCGCGCAGCGCGCCCGCAACCTCCTGCGTCGTCTCCCCTCGCTGGCCCGGAGCATCCCAAGGCGCATCCTCGCCGTGCCACGGCGCATCCTGGGTGGCATCAAGTGAAGCTGAGCGACCTCAGGTCGCCCAAGCGGCTCGGCATCTTCTTCTTCTTCGACGAGCAGGGCGTCGTCGACGAGTACGTCACGACGCTGCTCGACGGCATGCAGCCGCACCTCGACCACGTCATCGTCGTCGTGAACGGCGAGCTGAACGACGCAGGCCGCGAGCTGTTCACCGCGCGCCCCGGCACCGACCTCATCGTGCGTCCCAACGAGGGGTTCGACTCCTGGGCCTACAAGACCGCCATCGACTCGATTGGCTGGGAGGGCCTCGCCGAGTACGACGAGTTCGTGATGTTCAACTTCACGATCGTCGGCCCGGTCGCCGACATGGGCCTCATGTTCGACACGATGGATGCAAAGGACCTCGACTTCTGGGGCATCACCGTGCACCACGCGGCCCCCTTCGACCCGTTCGGCGTCCTCGAGACGCCGACCCTGCCCGTGCACATCCAGTCGCACTTCATCGCCGTGCGTCGCTCGATGATCCTGTCCGAGCCGTTCCAGGACTACTGGGATGACCTGCCGCAGATCCCCGACTACTCGCACGCCGTCGCGAAGCACGAGGCGAAGTTCACGTGGTTCTTCGACCGTCTCGGTTTCACGTGGGAGGCCTACGTCGACACGACCGACCTCGAGCCGTACACGCTCTACCCGCTCAACACGTACCCGGTCGAGCTCATCGAAGAGCGCAACTGCCCCATCTTCAAGCGCAAGACCCTCTTCGCGGGCATCCCGTCGACGATCGAGGAGATCGCCGGGTTCAACGCGACGCGGCTCTACGAGTTCCTCGAGACCTCCGGGCGCTTCGACATGGCACAGCTGCGGCCGCACATGCAGCGCAGCATGGACCAGTACGCGCAGTTCTCCACGCTCCACGACTGGGCGATGCTCGAGTCCACGGCCGCGTCGTCGACGGAGTTCGCGGTCCTCGTCCCAGTGGGCGCAGGATTCGAGGAGCGCCTCGCGCAGGCTCGCCTGATCGAAGGCCGGGCCGCGCTGGTCGTCACCGGAACCCGCACCCGGCTGAGCGACGCGGACGCCCTCATCCAGGCCTCGGGCGCCCTCAGCATCGAGGTGGCCTCGCACTGGTCTGAAGCCGCCGGCCGCATCAGCCAGGACGTCACGATCGTGCTCGGGCCCGACGCGTTCCACCAGAGCGGACGCCAGGCGGACCTCGTCGACGCGCGCGCGTTCGGCGCAGAGACCTTCGGGCTCCCCGACCCGTCGGCGGCCATCGCCGAGTTCGAGCGTGCTTCAGAGCTGGGACTGCTCGTCGCGGCCCCGCTGCTCCACGGCGAGCACTTCGGCGAGCTCGGCCGGGAGTGGGATGACACCACGCCGGCGTTCGAGGGCATCGCTTCGATGCTCGGGATCGCGGTGCCCTACTCGCGAAAGACGTCGCCGTTGCAGGGGTCGGGCGGCACGGTCATCCTCCGCACCGAGGCGATCCGCACATTCGGCGCGTCCGTCGCGTCGGCGCCGTACGGAAGCCTCGTGCAGCTGAGCACCCGCGACTGGCAGAAGCTCGTCGCCCTGGCGGTGCAGACCGCGGGCTTCGTGCCCAGGGTCGCCGTCACGCCGGCGCTCGCGAAGTACCTGCTGTCGATGACCTTCGACCTGCTGCGCCGCATCAACCGCGCCGCCGGGCCGAGCGGCGGTGCGCGCGCGTCGACGCTCGTCGCTCGAGTCGAGTCCCTGCGCTGAGCCGCGGTCGGCCGTGCTCCCTCACGAGGGCGCACGGCCGCAGATCACTGCCTGACCGTGGCGCGCTCGAGCACGTCTCGGCAGGAGAGGTCGAAGTACCTGATGCCCGGCGCGCTCTCGAAGGTGTAGCTCGACTCCGGCGCGGCCTCGCAGGCGACGACCGCGGCCCCGACCTGCGCGCTCCACGGCTTCGCCATCGTCTTCGCTGAGGCCACCTCCGGCCCCTGGATCGCGATGTAGCCCAGGACGACGGTCGAGAGGACCAGCACGACCGTGCGCGACAGGACCGGGAACCTCGGGCTGAAGCGCATCACGAGCGAGGACGCCGCGAACGGAAGCGCGGCGAGCACGAACAGAGCCGCGGCCGCGCCGTACCTGAGGTCGATGGGCACGAGGAACCACTCGGGGCCCACGAACCGCGCGTACTGGAACGACTCGTGCGGGTTCACGAGAAGGGACCCGCCGAAGGATGCCGCCGAGATGAAGAGCAGGCCGCAGAGCGCGAACCGCTGATACCCCTTGTCGAAGACGAGGGCAGCCAGGGTCGCGAGCACGAACGGCAGCACGGCGAGTGCCAGGATCTTCCACCCGTACTCGGCCAGGAGGATCGAGTTCGTCTCACGGTGCCCGTTCCAGATCGGGAGGACGGCGTTCACCAGCCAGCCGACCACGACATCGGGAATGCCGATCTCGACACCCTCCTTGATGGGCCGCGGCGTCGTGAGCCAGGAGAACATCTGCGTTCCCACGCCGATGAGCGTTCCGGCCGCGATCGCGAGGACTGGAATGCTGCGGTCCCAGAAGAGGCGCACGACCACGAGCGGCACGACGAGCAGCGCCTGCACCTCGGTGAGACAGGCGATGAGCGCGACGACTCCCCAGAGGACGCCCTCGATCTTGCTTGCTGGCTTCGAGAGCGCGACCCACGCCGCCAGCCAGAGGCAGTACGTGTGGAGGTCGGCGAAGTTGCCGATGATCTCGAGGCTCAGCAGCGGCACTGCCACGGGGACGAGCGACATGAGCACACGGCCCGGGATCCAGCGGATGATGCCCCGAGTGAGCCGGTAGGTCGCAGCGGCCGTGAGCCCCGCGAACACGACGCAGACCGTGAAGACGGCGCGGTTGTAGGACTCGAGGGGGACCCATTCGACGACAGCAGCGCTGAAGACCCTCGGCAGGAAGTGCTGGTACCCGGCGTACGGATGCAGGAGCGTGGCAAGCGTTCCCCGCTCGATCTGCTCCTTGAGGAAGATGACCCCGTCCTCAGCCCAGACCACATCGTGATCCGGCAGCGGGATCCGGAACCACGTCCAGACCGTGACCACGAGGAAGACCACCACGACCCAGACCCAGTCCCGCCTGGTCCAGTCCGGGAGCCTGGATGCACCAGGAGCAGGGCTGACCACGCTGGCTGTCGTCCTCGTCATGCGTCTCCTCTTTTGCAAGCGGCCGCGCGTCCTGCGCCGCCTCGTCCACCGCAGCAAACATCATGGCACGGAACGTGTGCCGCCCTTGCTGGCCTCGGATGCCGATCTTCGTGCTCCGTTAGAGTGAGGGCCTTGTCGAAAGGAACGTCATGACAGAACGCCAACGGGTGCTGGTGACCGGCGCTGGGGGGTACATCGGGCGCCACGTCGTGAACGCGCTGCTCGCCGAGGACGCAGACGTCGTGGCCGTCGTCCGACCCGGTGGCGCCGCGAAGGTCAACCCGGCTGCGACGGTCGTCGAGCTCGACCTGCTGAGCAGCGACGCTGACTACTCGAGCGTCCTCGAGCCGGCACCGACCTCGGTCATCCACCTTGCCTGGGAGGCGGGCTTCGCCCACAACTCCCCTGTGCACATGCTCAAGCTGTCCGATCACTTCAGGTTCCTGAACTCAGCGGTCGAAGCTGGCGTCAAGCGCCTCGCCGTGCTCGGCACCATGCACGAGGTCGGCAGGCACGAGGGTGCGATCACCGCCGAGACGCCCACCAACCCACTGTCGCTCTATGGCATCGCGAAGGACGCGCTGCGCAAGTCGACGTTCCTCGCCTTCGACGAGAAGGTCACGCTGCAGTGGCTGCGCGCCTACTACATCTACGGCGACGACCGGAACAACCAGTCCATCTTCACGAAGCTCCTCGAGGCCGCGGACGCGGGCAAGACCGAGTTCCCGTTCACCTCCGGCAAGGCGAAGTTCGACTTCATCCACGTCGAAGAGCTCGGCAGGCAGATCGCGGCCGTTGCCCTCCAGGATGAACTGCGCGGCGTCGTCAACGTGGGCTCGGGTGTGCCCGTCTCGCTCGGCGAGCACGTCGAGCGGTTCATCACCGAGAACGACCTCGACATCTCCCTGAAGTACGGGGCGTTCCCCGACCGTCCGTACGACTCCAAAGAGGTCTACGGCGACGCGAGCGACATCCAGTCGTTCATGGCGACCCGCGCCGGCGCCTGAGCACCGCCACAGAGAGGGGCGCGCCGTCGATCTCTCGACAGCGCGCCCCTTTTCTCCGTCCTGACGGTCAGCGCCTGAGCACCGACTTCGCCGCGCGGCGCGCCTTCCGTTCGAGCTTGACCGCCGGCATCTGCTCGACCGCCTGCAGCTGCTGGCGGGCCCCGAGCAGCTCGGCGGCGAGCCGCGCCGCCTGTGCGCGAGCATCCGCTGCGCTGTGCTCGGCGGCCGCCGTGCGGTCCTCACGCAGCTGCAGCTCGTAGAGCTTCGTCTGCGCCTCGGCCTCGCGCTGCCCCAGCTCGTTGTAGGCCGTCCGCAGACCGACGAGGTCCAGCTCTCGCTGGTACAGCGTCGAGTTGCGCTCGTCGACCTCCTCACGAAGCAGACGCACCTCCTCGTGTGCGACGTCGTCATACCTCTGGAAGAGCGCGGCCCGCTCGCGGAGGCGCAGCAGCTGCTCGTCCGAGTAGACCTCGTCGTGACCGTCGTCCAGCGTCGCGGAGAGCTGCGCGGGCACCACGGCGGCGTCGCCGATCGCGCGCAGGGCGTCGATGATGGATGTGTCCTCCACGTAGCCGCCGTCGGCGAGCTCGGACGTCGTGGGCATGCGCAGCGCGAAGAAGTCCTCGAGCACGCCGGCCTTGTACCGCCGCCAGTCGCGCATGCCATGGTGGTTCGCGCTCGGGCGAAGCCCCGGGTTCGCCTCGAAGCCGAGCGCCATCGCGACCGTCTTCCGCTCGAACTGCGACCAGGAACGCCACGGCACGTGCAGCACCTCGAGCTCGAAGCCCTCCGGCACGTCGCCCTGCTGCTCAAGGGAGACGAAGTGGTTGCCGTGCGCGACCTCGACCTCGTCCGAGCCCACGTGGATGGCGTTGGGAGTCGGGTGCGCGAACACCCCGGCGCGGTTCAGCTGCTCGATGGAGCGCTCGTCCCGGAAACGGAGGCGAGCGAGCCCGCTGCCTTCGCGCCCGAACGAGCCGACCATGTTCACGACCGGGACGCGGAACGTCGTCAGGTCGGGGCTGTAGCGCTCCAGCGCCTGCCTGACGGTCAGCGAGCGTTCGCGCGCGAACACGAACTCATCGGCATCGCCGTTGATGACCCAGTCAGCACCGTGCTCGGAGTACGCCGAGCGAGCCATGCGCGTCACGACCTGGGCCTGCTGCTTCTTGTGCTCGGGATCGTGCAGGAGGGTCATGACCCCCTGCTCCTCGTACTGCTCGAGGATCTCGCGGGTTCCATCGACCGACGCGTTGTCGGTGACGATGAGGTGGTCGATGCCCTGAGCGAGCGAATGCTCCACGACGGCCGCGATGATGTCGGCCTCGTCGCGAACCATCATGGTCATGACGATTTTCATGGGCCAAGGCTACCCCGCTGTAGCATGGGGCATCGGCTGGCGCCCACCGGCGCCCGGCCCCGACAGACTCCAGCCGGGGTCGCCGTGAGCAGAGCAAAGGACGCCAACCTCATGCGTCGAGTGGTATTTTTCCTCGTCTACGACAAGCAGGGACACGTCGGCGGCTACGTCGAGCACTGCCTCCGCGAGCTGCGCGCCCACGCCGAGCACATCTTCGTCGTGTCCAACTCCCCCCTCACCACCGACTCGCGTCGCCGCCTCGAAGCCGTCGCCGACACGGTGTGGGAGCGCGAGAACGTCGGCTACGACGTCTGGGCGTACCGCGACGCGCTCCGCGAATTCGGGTCAGACCGCCTCCGCGACTACGACGAGCTCATCCTCGCCAACTACACCTTCTACGGGCCCATCGGCTCGTTCGCGCCGCTCCTCGAAGAGGCCGACGCGAAGACCGTCGACTTCTGGGGCATCACCGACCACGCGGCCGTGGTCCCGAACCCCATCACGATGACCGGCGTCATGCACCGCCACATCCAGTCGCACTGGATCGGCGTGCGCCGCAGCATGTTCACCTCAGACGCCTGGCGCTCCTACTGGGACGACATGCCCCGCATCGACTCCTACGACGACTCCGTCATGTTGCACGAGGCGCGTTTCACCCACTACTTCGAGTCGGCGGGCTTCTCCTCGTGGGTCGCCTACGCGTCGGCCCACTACGGCGACCAGCACCCGATCTTCAACCTCGCCGACGTGCTCATCGCCGACGGCTGCCCCATCGTCAAGCGGCGCTTCTTCTTCCACGACCCCATCTACCTGGACGAGCTCGCCATCATCGGCAAGCGCGTGCTCGAGCAGCTCGAAGAGAAGCACTACCCGCTCGACCTGCTCTGGCAGGACATCGGCACGACGGCCAAGCCGCGCATCCTGAACACGAACGCGGCCCTCCTCGAGATCATGCCGGACGTCGACCTGGGCGGCGCCGACCCGAGCGACCTCCGCGTGGTCGTCATCGCGCACGTCTTCTACGAGGAGATGATCGACGAGATCGTCGACCTCGCCAACACGATCCCCGGCGGCTACGACCTCGTCGTGACGACCGCGAGCGCCGACAAGCAGACCGCGATCCAGGAGAGGCTCGTGGAGCTCGGCCGCCCGGACGACGACGTGCGCATCGTCGGCTCCAACCGCGGCCGCGACATCTCGGCGTTCCTGCTCACCTGCAAGGACGTCCTCGAGTCGGGACGCTACGACATCGTCGTCAAGCTGCACTCGAAGAAGAGCCCCCAGAACGGCTTCAACTCGGGGCGGCACTTCAAGGAGCACCTGTTCCAGAACCTGCTCAACTCCCCCGGGTACACGACGAACCTACTCCGCCTCTTCGTCGACCACCCCACGCTCGGCATGGTCTTCCCGCCCATGATCCACATGGGCTTTCCGACGCTCGGCCGCGCCTGGTTCGCGAACCTCGAGCCGGCCAAGGAGCTCGCCGCGAAGCTCGGGATGCGCGTCGAGTTCGACGAGACCAGCCCGCTCGCGCCGCTCGGCTCGATGTTCATCGCGCGCCCCGAATCGCTGCGCCCGCTCGTGCAGGCCGGCTTCACGTGGGAGGACTTCCCCGACGAGGGGCAGTACGCGGATGGTGGGCTCCCGCACGTGCTCGAGCGACTCCTCGGCTACTCCGCGATCAGCGAGGGCTTCCACATCCGCACCGTGCTGACGACGCACAACGCCGCCATCTCGCACACGCTCCTCGAGTACAAGGTGCAGGAGATCACGGCAGGTCTGCCCGGCCTGTTCCGCGAGCAGATCGAGCTCGTGCGTCGGTACATCGCCTCCCAGGCCGAGTCCCCGCTCGGTCGCGCGAAGGGCATCGTGCTGAGCCGCACGCCGGGACTCGCCAACGCGCTGCGCCCGGTCTACAGCCGGTCGCGCGCCGCGTACCGCAACTTCCGGGCAGGTCGCTGACCCGCCCCACCTCGCGCGTGCGGCCCTCGGTGGCCGCGCCGCGAGGCTCCGAATTGGCCCCGAAGCCTGGTGTTAGTCTTGGGCGGCCCCTCCGTGGGGCCAGCGTCACAAGGTGTGCGGAGGACAATGTCTAAGCCTGTTTCTGTGAGGTCCCAGTCTCGGGGTCTCACGTTCAATCTCCTGGTCAATCTCACACTTCGTGAGATCCGGTCGGAGTACAAGCGCACTGCGCTCGGGCGAATCTGGTCGCTCATCAACCCGCTCGCGCAGATCGCGACGTTCTCGCTCGTCTTCGGGTTGCTCTTCGAGATCTCGGCCCCTCCCGGTACGAACTCGGGCGTGCACTTCTTCCCGCTGTGGATCGGCATCGGCGTCGTGAGCTGGGGCTTCATCTCCAACTCCGTCAACGGCGGCATGGGGTCCCTCGTCTCGAGCGCCGACCTGCTGCGCAAGGTCTACTTCCCTCGCTGGGTGCTGCCGCTCTCGCGCATCCTCGCGAACGCGTGGACCTACATCATCGAGATCGCGGTCATCACACTCATCATGTGCTTCATCGGCGGCCCCATGGTGCTGGCCTACCTGCCGCTCATGATCCCGCTGCTGGCCCTCATCATCATGTTCGTGCTCGGACTCGCGCTCATCCTCTCGGTCGTCGTCGTCTACTTCCGCGACATCGAGCACCTCTGGGGCATCCTCACGCAGCTGTGGCTCTACGCCTCCGGCGTCATGTTCCCCCTGCAGATGGTGCAGAACGCGCAGGACAACCTGACGGAGGAGGGCAGCCTGCTCTTCGGCGAGCCGTGGCCGCTCGTCTTCCTCTTCCAGCTCAACCCGACGCAGCGCATGCTCGAGTCGATCAGGAACATCGTCTACGACTACCAGGTGCCGCCACTCGAGAACTGGCTCTACATCGGGGTCTGGGCAGTCGTGATGCTGGTCATCGGCATCCTCGTGTTCACTCGGTTCTCGAAGAACATCGTGGAGGAGCTCTAAATGGCAGGCACAGCAGTCGACGTCTCCGGCGTCTCGAAGACCTTCCGCATCTACCACGACCGCAACCAGTCGCTCAAGGCGACGGTGCTCAAGGGCGGGCGGGCGAAGTACGAGGAGTTCAAGGCCCTCGACGACGTGACCTTCGAGGTCCCGGAAGGCGGCACCTTCGGCCTGCTCGGCCGCAACGGCTCCGGCAAGTCGACGCTCCTCAAGTGCATCGCCGGCATCCTGTCGCCGAACACCGGGACCATCACGACGCGCGGCCGCATCGCCGCGATGCTCGAGGTCGGCTCCGGCTTCCACCCCGAGCTCACGGGTCGCGAGAACGTGTACCTCAACGGCTCCATCCTCGGCATGTCGAAGCAGCAGATCGACAACCGCTTCGACTCGATCGTCGACTTCTCCGGCATCGAGAAGTTCATCGACCAGCCCGTGAAGAACTACTCGAGCGGCATGTACGTGCGTCTCGGCTTCGCCGTGTCCATCCACACGGAACCGGACGTGCTGCTCGTCGACGAGGTGCTCGCCGTCGGCGACATGGACTTCCAAGCCAAGTGCCGTGCGAAGTTCGCCGACTTCAAGGCCAGCGGCCGCACCGTCGTCGTCGTCTCGCACGGCCTCGAGGGCATGCGGGAGTTCTGCGACCGCGCCGCCTGGCTCGAGCAGGGCGTGCTGCAGGAAGTCGGCCCCGCGACGGCGATCATCGACAAGTACCGCGATTCCGGCAACGTGACGGAGATCATCGAGGGCGGCGGCCAGCGCCACGGCAGCGGTGAGCTCTACATCGACACGATCGAGCTCGTCGGCGAGAGCGGCGCCGTCGACAATGAGATCCGCACGGGTGAGTCGCCCACCATCCGCCTCAACTTCGAGGCGAAGCGCCCGGTCGAGCGCCCGAACTTCAAGATCGCGATCGAGACGCTCGAGGGCGTCCGTATCTGGAGCACCTCCTGCAAGCAGCTGGGCTGGCAGCCCGACTCCGTGCAGGTCGGACAGGGCAGCATGGACTTCCACCTCGACCGCCTCGCGCTCGCACCTGGTGAGTACGTCGTCAACGCCGAGGTGTGGCGAGACGAGAGCACCACACCCGTCGACAGCCTCACCGGCTCGTTCCGCTTCGGCGTGCACGCAGGCACCCCGTTCGCGCTCGAGGGTGTGCTCGCGATGGACGCCCGCATCGTCGCGAAGCTCCCCGGCCAGTAGCGCCGCACAGCCAACGCAGAAGACCCTCGCCTCGGCGGGGGTCTTCTGCGTTGTCGCTCGATCCCTCGAACCCGCCCGTAGAGAGAAGACCCCCGCCAGGTGAGCATCGCTCACCCCGGCGGGGGTCTTCGTATCGTGCGGTCCGGCGCTAGCCGGCGACCGGCTCTCCGATGCGGAACGTGGAGAACAGCTCGCGTGACAGCTGGAACGTCGTGGGCTCCGTGGTCGCAGTCGGCTCGGCGGCGGGCGTCTCGTCGACGCCAGCACCGGCCTCAGGGGCCTCAGCGGGTGTCTCGACGGGCTCCTCGGTCGAGGTCACGGTCGGCTCGGCGGTAACCCCGTCCGTGGCATCCGGGCGGCTCGTGTCCGTCGGCGCCTCGTCGGCGCTCACCGCTTCGGTTTCCGTCGCCTCAGGTGCAGCCGTCTCGGTCGGTTCTGCGGTGGCCGTCGCCGTCTCGGTCACGACGGGAGTCGCAAGCGAGGGGTCGACGGGGTGCAGCACGCCGTCCTTCACGAGGTAGAGCGTTCCGTCTGGGCCGAAGACCCGGTCCGTGATCGGCTCGGCGGTCGTGGAGACCGTGAGTCCCGCACCGACCTCGGGCGAGATGAGCGCGAAGTCGAGACCGAAGGCAGCCGCGTACTCCGGGGTGGCGAAGGGCACGAGCTCTCCGTCGACTCCGATGTAGGAGACGCCGCCGACCGTGACAGCCGAGGTGTAGAGCGGTGAGGTGTTCTCACCGAACTCCGCGAAGTTCGCGTCCGGCACGCTGCGCGGGTTCTCGATGGCGAGTCCGAGCTGCGCCGCCACCTCGGGCGAACCGACCTGCAGGAGCTCGTCGCCGTTCACGATCCAGGTGCCGGTCCCGGCACGGTTGGTGATGACCTCACCGGCCGTGAGCGGGACAGCTGGCTCCGGCGCTGCCGTCTCCGTCGGCTCGGGAGTGCCGGGGGCATCCGTCGACGTCGGAGTGGGCTCGAGCGTGGGGTTCGTGGGCTCCGGAGTCGCACTGGCGGTCGGAGTCGCGGTCGCAGTCGGTTCCGGCGTCGCCGTTGCCGTGGGCTCGGGCGTCGCGGTGGGAGTCGCCGTTGCCGTCGGAGTCGCCGTGGCCGTTGCCGTTGGAGTCGGCGTGGCCGTCTCGCTCGGCGTCGGCTCGCCCCAGCCTGCTGGGAGCTTGGTGAGCTGCGCGCCCGTCGCGATCTGGTCGGCGAACGCGGTCGGGACCGAGATCACATTGCCGACGGCGCCGAACTCCACGAGGAGCTTCGGGGACGAGATGTGCTGCTTCTCCCCATCCGTGATCAGGAAGATCTTCCCGCTGCCGTCCTTGATGAACTCGGTCATCGAGGCACCCGCGTTCGGGACGACGCCGCAGAGCTGCGCCGAGATCCCCGGGAAGTCGATGCCGTAGGCCGCTTCGAGCTCAGGCGTCAGCTTGTACGCCTCTCCCTCGGTCGCGACGTAGGCGTCGTCCCCGCAGCGGAACTGGTTCGTCGTGATGGCCGTGTCCCGAACCGGGATGCGGTCGAACGAGGCCTGGGTGATGACGTAGGGGCTCGAGCCGAAGCCGTAGTCCTCGGCGAGCTCGCTGCTGGCCACCTTCGTGAGGTGGGCGCCGTCGAGCACGTAGAGGGTGTCGCTGTTCGGGCTCTTGATGAGCGCGCCGTTGGTGATGCCATTGCCGGTGTCGATGCCGTCGAGCGTTCCGTTCGGCACCGTGTAGATGGTGCTCGAGATGCCGCGCTTCGTGGCCTCGGCCTCTGCGTCGCTCTTCGAGGAGAACTCGACGCGCTCGCCGCCGACGACGAGGTTGATCGTGTCGGATCCGCTCTCCTGCACGAAGTGGGCGCCGGGGACGGAGCCGTTCTTGCCAAGCGAGCCGATGATGCCGGCCGGGAGGGAGACGAACTTCGAAGCTCCGTACGTCGACGCCGGGACCCTCAGGAGCCCGCCATCGGTGTGCACGTAGCTCGACGTTCCGTCGGTCAAGAGGGGCTCCGCCGAGAGGGCGTCGCCCTGGGTGAGCTTGCCGTAAGCCGGGCCAAACCTGCCGGACGCCTTGAACGCGCTGAAGTCGGCGAGCGATGCGGGAACGGCATGAGCCGTGAGGTCGCTGTCGAGCACGACCTTGCCCGAGCCATCGAGCTTCTCGACGACGGCTCCGCCGGTGAGGAACGGCTCGCCGTCGCTGAGGAAGTCGATCTTGTCGTCCTTCAGCTTCGTGGTGCCGATGTACATGCCCTGGGCACCGAGCTCGGCTATGTCCGCGACCTCGCGCTTGGTCGTGCCCTCGACGAAGAAGATCTGACCGCTCGTGTTCTGGACGAACTTCTCCAGCGCGCCGCCGTTGTTGAACTTGTCGAGCTGCTCCTGCGTTATCTTCGCGAGGTCCGAGCCCTGCTGGTAGCCGAAGTCGGCCGCCACAGTCCAGTTGCGAACCTTCCGGAAGACGCCGTCGTCGATGTAGTACGGCGTGTTGTCCGGGCCGACGAGGATCTCCCCGACGTTCGCGCCGGTCGTGTACTTATCGAGCGTCGATGCCGGAACCGTGGAGACGGCGCCGAGCGCGTACGCGAAGTCAGCGACCTTGGACGCGGTGACCGGGTAGCGGACCTCCTCGGAGAGGAAGTACACCTGCGAGCTGCCCTCGGCCTTGACGAGCCACGGCACGCTGACGGCGCCCTTGGGGTCGCCGAACCAGTCGGTGTACATGCTCCAGAAGTTGCGGTTGCCGTACGCGGAGCATCCATCGCCCTCGCCGTACATGTTGTTCAGCGCGGCCTGGTTGGGCTGGTACGGCGTGTAGTTGTAGAGACCGGCCGTCGCGTAGTTCGAGATGTAGACCGCGGAGGAGCCGCAGGAGAAGTTGGGGTTGTACAGCACGTTGTTCGACGCGAACGGGATGTGGTTGAAGCTGTACGGGTTGGCCTTGTAGTTCTGGAACTGACGCGCCGCGTTGTAGACCTGGTAGAAGAAGCCGCCGTAGCTCTGGTCGCAGGGTGCCGTGTCCGGGCAGCCGAATCCGGTCGCCGCCGCGAGGCGACCGAGGGTCGGGCTCTGCATGGAGACGAGGCTCTGCTCCTTCTCGAGGAGCACGAGCATGGCCTTCTGGCTGAAGTTGCAGGCCTGGCCGACCTTCGCGATGATGTCTGCCGCCGATTCGCCGCCGCCCGCGCCCGAGTAGGCGGAGCAGTACTGCGTGGCCGGCATGGAGGGCGTCGCCTGCGTGTAGTTGCGCAGCGCCGTCGGGGACGACGAGCCGTTGCGCGAGACGAGGAACTGCTGCACCTCGGCCGCGGACATCGCGTTGCCGTTGTAGAAGTTCTCATCGCTGATGAGGTTGCCCGGGTCGAAGCCACTGGCGTCCGCCGCAGCGGCGGCCTCGATGCCGCCGTTCGTGGGGCTCGAGGCGATGAGCTGCAGCCCGAGCAGCCCGGAGGCTGCTACCGCTGCGGTAGCGAAAATGGCAAGAGTACGGCGAAACATGAGTTCCCAACGCGTCGGTCGACTGGGTTGCTGCGCATCCACGGAGTGCGCCGAGAAGGCTCAGCAGTTTCCAAGTATGCATACATGCGCCACGGAACTCCACACCCGTCCCAACTTTCACACGAGTCACATAAACAACATCCGTGTCAGCGTCGACCCTGCGAAGCCCGGAAACACAGCGATCACGGCCCCAGGCAGGTCCGTGATCGTCGCGACACGCCCGAGGAGAGAAATCCAAGGGATCCGGTCGCTGTGCCGTATATGCGAGCTACTCGGCCCGTTCGAGTCTCTGCGCGTCGATCCAGTCGCAGAGGAGGCCCACACCCTCATCCACCATGACTCGAGGACTCCAGCCCAGCGCGGCGCTCGCTTCCGACACCTCGCAGGACGCGTGACGGACATCGCCATTGCGGAACTTCCCGTTGATCTCGGGCGCAGGCGCCCCGTAGTGGGCCGCGATGAGCTCAGCGAGGCGGAGGATCGACGTGCCCTCCCCCGAGCCGATGTCGTAGGCGTTCGCGTTCGAGTCCGACTCGAGCGCGCCACGCACGATGGCGTCGGCCACGTCGTCGATGAAGACGAAGTCTCGGATGATCTGGCCGTCCTCGTAGACGGGGATGACCCGGCCGGCCTTCGCCTCCTGGGCGAAGAACGACACGATCCCGGTATACGGATTGATGAGCGACTGACCTGGGCCGTACACGTTCTGCAGGCGGAACAGCACATCGGTGACTCCGAGCGACAGGCACCACGAGCGGAGGATGTGCTCCTGCGCGAGCTTCGTGGCCCCGTACACGCTCGTCGGCGAGGGCGCCACCTTCGAGGAGACGAACGGGAGCGCGGAGAGCCCGGGGAAGTCCCACTCGCCTCGCTCGAGCATGGCGGCGGAACGCTGGCCCGGGTAGCTCACGGCCCCCTGGGCGTCCACCCAGGCGCCCTCGCCGTAGACCGCGCGGCTCGAGGACAGCACGATCTTGCTCGGCAGCTTCTCGGCGCGGACAAGTGCGTCGAGCATCTCGGTCGTCCCGACGACGTTCACGCTCGCGTGGCGCGTGGCCTCAAGCAGCGACTGCCCTGTGCCGGTCTCCGCGGCCAGGTGGATGATGACGTCTGGAGTCACGTCGCCGAGGAGGGCATCCCAGTCGGCCGCCGAGGTCACGTCGCCCTGCACGAACTCGACGCGACTGTCGAGTTCACTCGGGCGCTCAGGGACCGGGTGGATCTGCGGGTGCAGGTTGTCGAAGGCGACGACCCGATCGAAATGCTCGGGCAGGCGGTGGGAGAGCGCGGATCCGATGAATCCGGCTCCCCCGGTGATGAGGCAGGTCGTCATGGCGTTGCTCCTTAGGGTCTTCCCCAAGGCTAGCGAAGTGCCGTGGCCGGCGACGATGGCGCCTGCCAGGCTACTCGGCTGGGAGGACCGGGATCCAGTTGAGGTACCGCTCCGTCATCTCGAAGATCACGACATCCGGCTGGTAGTCGGCCGCCTCCGCGAGCACATCCGGGATCTGCTCGGTAGCGCTGCCGAGGTTGCTCGTCACCTGCTTGGTCTCGGCGAAGCCGGTCTGCCAGGTCGGTCCGGCACTGTTGCCCTGACTGTCTCGCACGATCAGGGCGCGCAGGTCGGACTGTGCCCCCTCCGTCACCGTGGTGGCCGGCAGCTGCAGCATGTCGAGCCCCTTGCCGGCGTCGACCTCGAGCACGGAGCCGTCGTTGAGCGTGGCCTGCATCTTCGGCGGCGCCTGGTCCAGCACCGGAGTGCCCCACCCGGTGTCCGTCGTCGGGAACCCGTAGGCCTCGAACTCGCTGATGACCGGCATATCCCCGACGCTCGAGTAGTCGAGCGGGGCGAGCGCCTGGTACTTCGCGTCGACCGCTCCGAGGCAGCCGGCGAGCTGCTCCCAGCCGATGGCGGCGCCGAACGGTGACCAGTGGCTGTTGCCGGGCGCGTAGACCGCACCCTCCTCGGATGCGTCGCGCAGCGCCTGGCGGGTGTCGACGAGCGGCAGGTCGGGATGCGCGTCGACCAGGTAGTCGAACGCCGTCGGCCCGCGGAGCTCTTGCGCCCACCCGGGCAGCTGCTCAGGATGCACCGACCAGTCCGCGGGGACGACCTGGACCACGAAGTCGATGCCCTGTGCGCTGAGGCCCTCGTCGATGGTCCGGAAGTAGTTCGCCCACTCCTCGCTCTCCTCGTCACTGAGGAAGCCGCGGCCGAGGGCCTGCGAGAAGTTGTTCGCCTGCGTGTCGCCCCAGAAGACCCAGCCGTTCTCCCCTGGGACGAAGAGCTGCGCGTCTGGGTCGGAGCCGATGTGCTCGTCCCAGACCGCCTCGCTGGCCTCTCGCTCCTCGCCCGTCCATGGAGAGGCGGTGACGGGGTCCACGAGACCCGGCTGGCATTGCTCGGCCGGCAGCCGGGTGGCCTCCGACTCGGGAGCCTCCGCGGGCGGCACGAACTCTTCCATCGCTATGGCGTTCCGGGTCTGGTACCCCGCGACCGTCGCCACGATCGCAGCGATCAGCAGCAGGATCAGCGGGATGAGACGCACCCGGTGCCACCGCTGCGCCCAGGTCAGACGCCCCGTCTCGGACTTCGGCTCCTCGAAGCCGCTGTCTGGCCGGACGCCGCTCGGACCGACGGCGGTCATGAGCTCGCCTTCACGCGTCCGGCGCGGATCCGCGCGGCGAAGTTGGACGACGAGTAGGCGGGGTTGACGATCCTGCGCTTCACCGCATCCACCACCGGGGTGCCCCGCTCGAGCAGCCAGGCGAGCCACTTGGGGGTCCAGTTCTTGAGGCTCATCGCGGGGCTCTCGATCAGGTGCCAGGAGATGTACGCGCAGATGTGCGCGGCGACCGCGATGACGAGGTGGTAGACGAACCAGCCGGCGTTCTGCAGGCCGAAGTACGCCCCGAACTGCATGAGCGGCCAGGCGAAGATGTAGATGCCGTACGAGAGGTCGCCGTGCTTCTCCCATTTGTTGAGCCGCGGCGTGCGGATCGCGAACCACATGAGGAAGTACATGAGTCCGTACTGACCCCACATGTTCCAGCCGCCGAACGCGTACGCGAAGCCCGCGATGCCGAGCGCGAGCACCGCCAGCCGGTCATCGATCGGGATCTTGTCCCCGAACAGGGCGAACAGCATCCCGAACGCGAAGGGGGCGAAGAACATCGGGTAGAAGGGGTTGGTGAGGAACGGGCTGAGCGAGGTCATCTCGACCCAGCCGCTCCAGGTGAGGAAGTTCACTCCGATGATGCCGACGGCGATGAGGCCGCCGACGATGCGGTTCGAGAACACGCCGAAGAGCCCGAGGAGCCCGACCATGATGTACGCGCGGAACTCGTAGAACAGGGTCCACGCCGACCCGTTCCAGTCGAAGCCGCCGATGCTGGCGAACGGCAGCGAGCTGCCCATGCCCGCGATGTTGCGCTGGCCGAGCTCGAGCCACATGTTGCTCAGGAAGTACGTGAAGGGCGACTCGGTGTCGGCGTCCCAGTAGCCCGCCATCGAGCCCGTCTCCTGATGCCAGGCGATCGGCGCGAGAATGAACGCCGTCGTGAGCAGCGCGAGCCAGAAGGCAGGGAAGATACGGAGAGCCCGCCGCCAGAAGAAGCGGAAGATCGTCGACTTCCCGCGGCGGCTCTGCGTGATCAGGTAGCCGGAGAAGAAGAAGAACCCTGCGACGGCGACGCCGCCGACGGACTGCTCGCTGGAGATCTGAGTGCCGAGGTCGTGCCCGCCGTAGAACCCTGCGAGGGGTCCCGCGTGCGCGAAGATCACCGCGAAGGCGAGAAGCCATCGGAGGAACCCGATGCTGTTGGCCCGTGGATCGAAGGCCTTGTCGAGCGTCAGCGGCATAGCTTCCTAGGTCGTGGAGTCGTTCGCCCGCAAGCAGGCGGCGCTTCATCCTACACAGAGAGCAGAATCGCGATTTCGGGCCGTCAGGGCGGAATTCCGGGGCTTCGGCTAGGAGACGGTGACCGTCATCGGCTCGCTGGAACCGCTGCCAGCCGGGCCCTCGTACTGCATGACGGCCGACCAGTCGCCGGCTTTGATGGCCGGGTCGCGCAGGTTCACGATGCAGCTGGACGCGTCGGTGTCGGCCGAGGTGGGGGCGGTGGCCGTCGCGGTGGCCGCGAACGTCTCGGGACCGTTCTTGAGGACCAGCGTGCACGTGCCGCCCGGGTCCGTGGTCGAGACGAGCGCTGCCGCAGAGATGACGCTCTGGTCCGGCACCCAGTAGACGCGGCTGAGCGAGACCTGCACGCCGGAGGCCTCGGCGGGGTCGCTCGGCTCGGCCGTGGCCGTCTCCGTCACGGTGACGGTCGGCACGGGCGTCGCCGTGACGATGAGCGTCTCCGGAACGGCGACCTCGGTCGCCTGCGGCAGCGTCGTGACGGGTGCCGTGTTGTCGGCAGGAGCGCCCTGGCCGAGTGGGTTCATGAGCACGAACACGATTGCCGCGATCGCCACGGCCGCCGCTATGAGGAGGCCGATGACAAGCCCCCGGCCGGTGCCACGGCGTTCGGCCTGGCTCTCCAGCTCTTCGAGCTCGTCGGGGTCGTACTGCCCGCCGAGCGGCGTCTCGCCGTTGCTCATCTGCCACCTCCAGTCGCAGACACGGTACCCCGGCGCGGGTAACGGCCACCTGATGCCGCGCCGCGAAGCGGGGTCAGCGGATGCGAGCGAGCAGTCCCTTGGCGTCAGCGGCGAGACGCCGCAGCGGCTCCTCCAGCGCCGGCATCCGGTGGAAGAGCGACGCGGCGAGACTCGCGACGCGACTGCCGCCAGGCTTCCGTGCCCGCGCGAGCCGGTGCGGCGCCCGCACCTCAGCGCCGAACTCCGCGACGAGGTCCTCGTACTTCGCGGCCAAGAGCGCGTAGTCGCTCGCGAGCCCGTCGGCTGTCTCCGCCTCCGACACCGCGAACCCTGCATCGAACACGAGGCGGCTCGCGAGCAGGTCGAGCAGCCGGGAGAGCTCGCCGTCGGGGAACCGGGCCTCGAGCGCCGAGAACCCATGCGTGTCCAGCACCGCGGCGAAACCGCGGAGCGCATCCACCCGGTACGCGGCGAAGCCCGCAAACGGCGCGACGGGCGAATTCGCGTCCAAGGGCGCAACCGCACCGAGCGAAGCTGCCAGCGCGGTCGCCTTCGCTCGCGCACCCCGCCAGCCGTCGGCGAGCAACCCCGTGCCGATCGGCGGTGTGACAGGGACGACCATGCCAAGCGTTCGGTGGTCGGCGAACTCCCACGCGAGGGGCTCGGCGCGCTCGAAGATGACCCGGCGCCCACGCTGGCGGGCGAGCAGGGAAGCGCTCGCCGGCATCGAGTCCAGGGACGCGGCCGCGACCGACTCGACGAGCACGAGGTCGGATTCGAGGAGTCGCGCGTCACCGTTCGCCAGCCTGCGCCAGAAGTCACCGCGCACGATGCGGAGGTGGAGCCCCGAGATGGTCGCCGACTCGTCGCCGCTCGCCTCGTCGCGAACCCACTCGTGCGTGACCGCGGTGGATGCGCGGCGCAGGACCCTGGGCCCGGCCCCCACTCCCCCGGCCAGCACACGGCTCGGCGCGAACCTCGCCGTGCTCTCGACGAGCACGTCGATGGGGAACGCGCGACGCTCGAGATCGAGCGCGACATCACGAGCGGACACACCCCGATGGTCGAGTTCGACGGGGTCGTGGACGAAGATCCGGCGCTTCACGAGCGGCGCACCGGCCTCGAGCAGCAGGACAGGCGTCTCGAGGCTCGGATTCGCGACCGGTGCCCCCTCGACTCTGAAGTTGCCCGCCGGGAACTGCGCGCCGACCGAGAAGCCGCGCTCCGCGAAGAACGGCGAGAACCGAGCCTCGTGGTGCCGCACCGAATCGTCGTAGGACCGGATCTCCGGCAACGACGCCCAGTACTCGGCCCACGCATCGCTCACCACGACGCTCCGGCGCACGGCGATCCAGTGCGACTGCAGATGTGCTGGCATCGTGCCGCGGCGCGTGTACGGGTCGGGCGTGAGTTGGCCGTGCTCGGTGACGCCCCACACATCGTGCCCCGCCGCATCCGCCCACTCGAACGTCGCGGCGAAGTCGCCGACGGGGCCGAGGAACGTGTAGTTCGCGAGGATCACCTCGTCGAAGGCGGCCAGACGCTCGGCGCCGATCTCCTCGAGCGCCGCACGGTAGCCGCCGACGTCGAAGCCCTCATTGGGTCGCTCGAAGACCGAATCGGCGACCGCGCCGAGCGACGCGCGCGACTCGTCGGTCACCGAGCCGTTCACGACGACGAAGAGCTCACTCGCGTGCGGGCGCAGGCCGCGCAGGGCGTGCAGCACGCCAGCGTCGGCGACGCCAGCCCTGTCGAAGAGCAGGTAGATGACAAGTCGATTCATAGTCGCGGGTGGCCGATACGGCCGACTCCTCCCCTGAGCGCGTGCAGACTCGTGCCAAGCTAGCACCACCGCGCACCAGACCCAGGAGAGCAGATGCCAGCTTCGCGACTCGTCGCCGAACGCCGACCAGAGGACGCACGCGAGCCGCGACTCGGAGACGCCGCCGTCACCGCGGTCGTCTGCACGCACAACGGCGAGAGATTCTTCGAGCAGCAGCTGCTGAGCATCCTGTCGCAGAGCCACCCCGTCGCCGAGATCATCGTCTCGGACGACGCGTCCAGCGACGGCACGGTGGAGCTCGCCCGCCGCGTGCTCGAAGCCTCCGACCGGGCGTTCCGCATCTACACGCGAGACGAGCCGCTGCGTGTCAGCGCGAACTTCAGCTTCGCCCTCGGCGAGGCCCGCACCGAGTACCTCGCGACGAGCGACCAGGACGACGTCTGGCACCCCAAGAAGGTCGAGCACCTCCTCGCAGCCCTCCTCGGTGACGACGAGGCGCTCCTCGCCCACTCGGACGCGCTCCTCGTGGACGAAGACGGCGAGCCCATCGGCGGCACCCTCCTCGACTCGCTCGAGATCACGCAGACCGAGTGGCGCGACTACGAGAACGGGCGGCAGCTCGAAGCGCTCACCGCCCGCAACTTCGTGACCGGCGCGACCATGATGCTGCGCGCATCCCTCGTCTTCCGGGCAGGCAATGCGCCGGCCCCCTGGATCCACGACGAGTGGCTCGCGACGACAGCCGCCCTCGTCAACGGCCTCCGCGTCGTCCGCGAGCCCCTCATCGACTACCGGCAGCACACGGACAACCAGATCGGGCAGACCGCGCCGACGCTGCAGGTCAAGATCGCGCAGGCGACGAAGGACGGCTCGGCCGACCAGCTGCGCCGCTACCGCCGCGCCGTCGCCCTCCTCAAGCGCGTCACCGAACTCGGCGGCACGGCAGAGCAGGAAGCCCACGTGCGGCGCAAGGTCGCCCACGAACGGCAGAGGGTCCAGCTGCCGACCGCACGAATCCGGCGCGTGCCCCGCATCCTCAGGTGGACCCTGCGGGGCCGCTACCGCACCTACTCGCGCGGCAGCTACGACATCGCCCGCGACCTCTTCCAGTCGCTGCGGGACCGCGACGCGCACACCGGGAGCTGAACCCCGGCTGCGACGCCGACGACGAAGGCCGTGACTCGGACGAGTCACGGCCTTCGCCATCATGAAGGACTCGCTACGCGAGCAGTCCCTGCATGTAGCGTCCGTATCCGCTCTTCTGCAGCGGCTTCGCGAGCTCAGCGAACTCGGCGTCGTCGATCCACCCGGCACGCCAGGCGATCTCCTCGATGCAGCCGATCTTGAAGCCCTGGCGGTCCTCGATGACGCGCACGTACTCGCTCGCCTGCATCATCGACTCGAACGTGCCCGTGTCCAGCCACGCCGTGCCACGGTCGAGGACCTGCACCTGCAGCTTGCCCGCATCCAGGTACGCCGAGTTGATGCTCGAGATCTCCAGCTCGCCACGCGCCGAAGGCTCGACGTTCTTCGCGATCTCGACCACGTCGTTGTCGTAGAAGTAGAGGCCGGGCACCGCGTAGTTCGACTTCGGCACCTCCGGCTTCTCCTCGATCGACACGGCCTTGTTGTCCTCGTCGAACTCCACGACGCCGTACGCGACCGGGTTCGACACGTGGTACGCGAAGATCAGGCCGCCGTCGAGCACGTTGTTGCCGCGCAGCGACGAGCCGAGGCCAGAGCCGTGGAAGATGTTGTCGCCGAGCACCAGCGCGACCGAGTCGTCGCCGATGAACTCCTCGCCGATGATGAACGCCTGCGCGAGCCCATCCGGCGACGGCTGCACGGCGTACTCGATGCGCATCCCGAGCTGCGAGCCGTCACCCAGCAGGGCGCGGAACTGCTCGTTGTACTCGGGCGTCGTGATGATCAGCACCTCGCGGATGTCCGCCATCATGAGCGTCGACAGCGGGTAGTAGATCATCGGCTTGTCGTAGATGGGCATGAGCTGCTTCGAGATGCCCTTGGTGATCGGCCACAGGCGCGTGCCCGACCCGCCGGCGAGGATGATTCCCTTCATGGCTACGCACCCGCCTTCGCGCTGAGCTCCGCGTAGTAGGCGCGAGCCTCTTCCCAGCTGGGGAGGAGTCCGGACGCGGCCGCCTCGGCGAGCGAGGGAGCATCCGTGTCCTTCGGGGAGAGCAGCAGCTCGCCGGCCTCCTCGGGGAACCGCAGGTCGACGTCCTTGTCGAGCGGGTTGATGCCGTGCTCGCGCTCCGCGTGATACGTGTCGGTGACGAGGTAGCTGACCGTCGCGTCGTCGGTCAGCGCGACGAACGCGTGACCGAGGCCCTCGGAGAGGTAGATCGCCTTGCGGTCGACGTCATCGAGACGGACCGAGTCCCACTCGCCGAACTTCGGCGACCCCGTGCGGATGTCGATGACGAAGTCGAGCACGGCGCCGCGCGTGCACGTCACGTACTTGGACTGGCTCGGCGGGATGTCCGCGAAGTGGATGCCCCGGACCACGCCACGCGTCGACACCGAGGTGTTCGCCTGCTTGAGGTCGATCGAGTGCCCGACAGCTTCTGCGAGCTTGTCGAAGCGGTACCACTCCAAGAACACGCCGCGGTCGTCGCCGAACTGCTTCGGCGTGATCTCGTAGCTGTCTGGGATGCTGAGTTCGCGAATCTCCATGCCGAGGAGTCTAGTGCGGTGCGTGCAGCGATCGCGCTTAGACGCACTCGGCCATACTTGGGGGCTGGCGACCTGCCCGACCCACAGGGTTCGCCGCACGCAAGAGAGAAAGAGGACGACGGATGCACACCAACGCCGAGTCGCGCACGCCGCCGCGCGTCGCCGTCCTCCTCGCGACGCACATGGGCAGGACCTACCTCGACGAGCAGCTCGACTCGATCCTCGACCAGGCAGGGGCCGACCTCCACGTGTTCGTCTCCGACGACGGATCGACCGACGGCACCCTCGAGCTCCTCGCCGAGCGGGCCGCAGCCGACGCACGCATCACGATCCTGCCGCCCGAGACCTTCGGCGCCCCCGCCCCGAACTTCTTCCGCCTGCTCACGACGATCCCAGTCGAGGAGTACGACTACGTCGGCTTCGCAGACCAGGACGACGTGTGGATGCCGGGCAAGCTCGAGCGCCACATCCGCCTCCTCACCGAGGGCCACGCCGACGGCGTCTCCTCGAACGTGACCGCCTTCTCGGAAGACGGCACGCGCATCCTCATCAAGAAGGACTACCCCCAGCGCCTCGCCGACCACCTCTTCGAGACGCCGGGCCCCGGGTCGACGTTCCTGCTCACGAGGCGCTTCGCGCACCTCGTCGCCGAGCAGCTCGACAACCCCGACTCCCCCGCACGCGAGGCCTTCGCGCACGACTGGCTGATCTACGCCCTCGCGCGCGCCGCCGGTCTGCACTGGATCATCGACGGCGAGTCGACCGTCGACTACCGGCAGCACGTCGCCAACGCGGTCGGCGCGAACACCGGCCTCGCCCAGGCCTGGAAACGGCTCCGCCTCACCTCCAACCGCTGGCACCGCGGGCAGGTGCAGCTGACCGTCGAGGCGTGCATCCACATCGCCTCCCCGGGAGAGCTGCCGAGGCTGCAGTGGCTGCACGAGATCCTCGTGGAGTTCACGTACCGGGACGCGCTGCGGCTCGTGCGACGCTGGCGTCAGCTGCGCCGCAGACCGCGCGATCGCGCCGCCCTCGCCACGCTCATCACCGCACGACTGTGGTAGCACGTCGGAGGGCCGCGCTAGAGTAGCTCCGACCGCGCGCGGGTCACACCGCGCCGCTCGAACCGCACAACCATCGGCAAATTTCCATCGGCACAGCCCGGCCGACGATTGAACAGGACAGGTATGAAACTTCTCGTGACCGGCGGGGCCGGCTTCATCGGCTCGAACTTCGTGCGCCGCGCGCTCCAGGACCAGTACGAGGGTCTGGAAGGCGTCGAGGTCGTCGTCCTGGACAAGCTGACCTACTCGGGAAACCTCGAGAACCTCGCTCCCGTGTCCGACTCCGAGCGGTTCACGTTCGTCGAGGGTGACATCACCGACGACGTCGTGCTCGACGAGTGGATCCCGAAGGTCGATGCAGTCGTCCACTTCGCCGCTGAGTCGCACGTCGACCGCTCCGTCCGCGACGCGTCCGTGTTCATCGAGACGAACGTCGTCGGCACGCAGAAGCTGCTCGACGCCGCGCTTCGCCACGAGCTTCCCCGCTTCGTGCACGTCTCCACCGACGAGGTGTACGGCTCCATCGAAGAGGGAAGCTGGAGCGAGACGTTCCCGCTCGAGCCGAACTCGCCGTACTCGGCGTCGAAGGCATCCTCCGACCTCATCGCGCGCTCATACCACCGCACGCACGGCCTGAACGTGTCGATCACGCGCTGCTCGAACAACTACGGCCCGTACCACTTCCCCGAGAAGGTCATCCCGCTGTTCGTCACGAACCTCATCGACGACAAGCACGTTCCCCTCTACGGCGAGGGCAACAACATCCGCGACTGGCTGCACGTGGACGACCACTGCCGCGGCATCGCGATGGTGCTCGTCGGCGGCAAGCCCGGTGAGATCTACAACATCGGCGGCGGCACGGAGCTAACGAACAAGGAGCTCACGCAGCTCCTGCTCGACGCGACCGGCAAGGACTGGTCGTACGTCGACCGCGTCCAGGACCGCCTCGGCCATGACCTGCGCTACTCGGTCGACATCTCGAAGATCCAGCGCGAGCTGGGCTACGAGCCGAAGGTTCCGTTCGAGCAGGGCCTGGCTGACGTGGTGCAGTGGTACCGCGACAACCGCACCTGGTGGGAGCCGCTGAAGGAGCGCGCTGCCCTGTGACCGATTCGACGTCTGTCCCCGCCGCGGCGGCCGCACCAGCGGCCGCCGCGCGGTTCCTGATCACGGGTGCATCCGGGATGCTCGGCCGTGACCTCCAGCGTGCCCTCGCGGGCCGGGACGTCACCGCCTTGGATCGCGCCGCGCTCGACATCACCGACCCCGCGGCGGTCGCGGCCGCCGTGGCGGGGATGGACGTCGTCATCAACGCCGCCGCCTACACCAACGTGGATGGCGCGGAGACCGACGAGGACACCGCCTACGCGGTGAACGCGACCGGTCCCGCCGTGCTCGCCGCCGCGTGCGCCGAGCACGGCGCGAAGCTCGTGCATGTGTCCACCGACTACGTGTTCCGCGGCGACGCGACGTCCCCGTACGAGGAAGACGCCGACCACGACCCGATCTCCGCCTACGGCCGCACGAAAGCGGCGGGCGAGACGGCCGTGCGCGACGCCCTGCCGGACGCCTCCTACATCGTGCGCACCGCCTGGCTCTACGGGGCCGACGGCCCGAACTTCGCGAAGACCATGGCGCGCCTCGCGGCCACCAAGCCCGAGGTCTCGGTCGTGTCCGACCAGCTCGGACAGCCCACCTCCTCGGCAGACCTCGCGGCCCAGATCGTCGCGCTCGTCGACGCCGACGCACCCGCAGGCACCTACCACGGCACCAACGCGGGCATCGCCTCCTGGTACGACTTCGCGCGAGAGATCTTCCGCCTCGCGGGCTTCGACCCCGCCAACGTGAAAGAGACGGACAGCACCGCGTTCGTGCGTCCAGCCCCACGACCCGCCTACTCCGTCCTCGGCCACGACGCCTGGGCGAGCGCGGGAGTTCCACCCATGCGGCCCTGGCTCGACGCACTCGAAGACGCCGCCGCCCAAGGAGTCCTCAGAACCTGATGGTTACCCTTCGTGTCCTGCTCGATCGCGCCGCCGACGAGCGCCCAGGCGGAACCCGGCGTTACAGCGAGGAGCTCGGACGCCAGCTCATCGTGCGCGCGCCACGCGGGTGCGACGTCGAGGCGATCATCCCCAAGCGGTCGCGCGAAGAGGTCGCGCTGCTCGAGGAGCGCGTGCCCGGGCTGACGAACGTCGTGCAGGCTCCACTTCGTCCGGAGCGCCTCGAATCGTCCTGGTCTCGAGGGCTGCTCACGAACTCCGTCGGCGGCGGGTTCATCCACAGCTTCACTCCCCTCGCCCCCATGCGCGACATCTCACTCAGCCAGGGCATCGACCAGACGGTCGTCACCTGGCATGACATGACGGCGTTCACCCACCCCGAGCTCATCAGCTCGCACACCGTCAAGCACCACAAGGCGCTGCTGCGCCGCGCGTTCCGCTACGCGAGCGGCATCGTCGTGCCGACCAACGCCGTCGCCGACCAGGTCATCGAGCACTACGACTTCGGCGACCGCGTACGGGTCATGAGCCCCGCCGCGGCAGCCAGCATCCGCCTCCCCGAGTCCGAAGAGGCCGGCGATGCGATCGCCGAGACGCTCGGACTCCCCGACGACTACATCGTCACGCTCGCCTCGCTGCACAAGCGCCACGGCCTCGCGCAGCTCCTCAAGGCACTCGGCGAGCGCAGCCTCGACGGCGTCAAGCTCGTCGTCGTCGGCCCGACCGAGCGCGGCGACGTCACCCTCGACGCGCTCGTCAGCGAGTCCGGGGTCGCCAGCGAGCGCGTCGTTGCCGTCGGAGCCATCACCGACGAGCAGCTCGCCGTCGCGCTCCAGCGCGCCAGCGCGCTCGTCGTGCCCAGCCTCAGCGCCGGATTCGGTCTGCCCATCATCGAGGCCTTCAAGTTCGGCACCCCCGTCATCACCTCCGACGACCCCGCCCTCGTCGAGGTGGGGCTCGACGCGACCCTCGTCGTGGAACGCGGCGACGGTATCGCCGACAGCGGCTACCCGGAACGACTCGCCGGCGCCATCGCCGGGGTCCTCGGCGACAGCGACCTCGAACGTCGACTGCGCCTCGCCGGCAAAGACCGCGGCGGCATGTTCTCGTGGGAGATCTCGGCCGACCAGGTCTGGAACTTCCACGCCGACCTGTAGCCGCGTCTCGGGCTGGGAACCTCACTTCGTGGCGGGCCGTCTGGCGGGCCGCCTGGCCTTCGGGATGGCTTTCACGCATGCAGATGGCTTACAACCCATCCCGAGGCGTGCAATCCATCCCGAGACCGGGTGACCGGTACTTGTGGATAAGTCCCGAACACGTGCACACGGATCTCTACTGTTGCGGACATGGAATCGCAGGACGAGGAACGCTCGGCTCCACGGATGCGTGCGTTCACGACACGAGACGGCCAGAGCGCGGGGATCAGCGCGCGCGAGCTCTACGGTGGCGACTACGGTCGCCCACACCGTGGCGTCTTCACCACGCGTCCTGTCGAATCCGCCGTCGACTACGCCCGTGCCTTAGCCCCACGGATGCGCGACTGGCATGCGCTCGGCGATGCTACGGCCGCTCGGGTATGGGGGCTCCCACTCCCACGCCGCTTCGAAGCCGAGCGAACCGTGCACATCGTCGTACCATCCGGTCGTAACAAACCGCGCGGGAACGATATCCGGGCGAGGAGCATCCAGGCTTCGAACTGGGCCCGAACCATGGAGTTCGAACTCTCGCTCGCACCCCCTCCACTCACGTGGGCACTCCTCGCGCGCGCGCTCACCACTCGCGAACTCGTGACCGTCGGAGATGCGCTCGTGACCACGTCGCGGAGCTACAGAGGGATCAATCGTCCGTACGATCCGGCTGTCTCGGAGAATCCCTACTCCCCGGTGCCACCACTGGCACAGCTCGCCGAGTTGCAAGCGGTGACCGATTCCTGGGGGCGCACTGTCGGAGCGACGCGGATGCGGTCAGCCCTCACGTTGATCCGCCTCGGCGTCGAATCTCCTATGGAGACACTCACCAGACTTGCGATCCTCGAAGCGGGGTTCCCTGAACCGGCCGTTGGCTACCGAGTTCTCGACGGGGGCATCTTCATCGGGCGCGTCGATCTCGCCTTTCCTGAAGCGAAGGTCGCGGTCGAGTACGACGGGGAGTACCACTGGGAGAAAGAGCAGGCGATGGAGGATCTCGCACGGATCAACCGCCTCCAGCACGCCGGTTGGACAGTGATTCGCGTGACGAACCGAGACCTCGCCAACCCGACCGCGTTCTTCTCGCAGCTGCGCACGGCACTGCGACGCGGCCGCGCGTCCTAACTCGATAGTCCCACTGCTGATTCGTACCGATCCGCGGCTTCGTCCGCGCCCGCAACTTCAACTCGGGATGGCTTGCACGCTTCGGGATGGCTTGCAAGGCATCCCGAAGCGTGTAAACCATCCCGAAACCACGAGGTGACGGCGCGGGCGCGCGCTACTCGGCGGGCGCGGTCTCCTCGGGGGCCGGCGCCTCTGGCGGGTCGGAGGCGATCGCGTCCTGCACGGCGACGTGGATGGCGGGGATGTCGGGGTTGCCCTGGTCGAAGTTCGGCGGCACGATGTCGAGGCGAACGCTGTTGCCGCTGCGGGACTTCAGGAGGAGGTCGCCGACGTAGCCGATCATGCCCTCGGGGATGTCGGTCTGCACCACCTTCTCGAGCGCATCCGTGACCGGGCCGATCTTGCCGAGCAGGTTGCTGGGGGTCATGGTCGCCACCATCGCCTCCTGCAGCTGTCGCTGGCGTTCCATGCGTGCGAAGTCGGTGGTCTCGTAGCGGGAGCGGGCGTACCAGAGTGCGGTCGAGCCGTCCATGTGCTGCTGTCCCACCTCGATGAACTCCGTTGCTGGCGCCCATCCGGGTGAGCCGTCGTCGTTGATGCCGATGCCGACGCGTTCGGTGACGTTGATGTCGACGCCGCCGAGGGCGTCGATGAGCTCGGTGAAGCCCGCCATGTCGACGAGCACGTAGTACTGGATGCTCAGCCCGGTGATGCCCTCGACGGCGTCGCGCATCGCCTCGATACCGGGCTCGGAGCCCTTCTCACCGGCGTCGGCGTAGCTGCCGTTCTCGGAGATCGTGGCCTCGGTGTAGACGGAGTTGAGGTAGCAGACGTCGACGGCGCAGCCCTCGTAGAGGTTCGGGTAGAGGTCCTGCATCGGCCCCTCGGAGAACGGGAAGCTCTCCATCGCTCTCGGCAGTCCGATGGTCGTGAGCTTGCCGGTGAACGCGTTGAAGCTCATCACGCTGATGGAGTCGGGGCGGAGCCCTTCGCGGTCGTCGCCGCGGTCACCACCGAGCATCATGATGTTCAGCTGACCGTCTGCTGGCAGCTGGATGCCGTTGGAGGCGCCGCCGAAGAGCCCCTCGATGGCGGACCTGCCCTGGTTGGCGACCTGCGAGGTCACCGCAGCGAAGACGAGCGGCACCGTGACGAGCACGACGCCGACGATGGCGATGAGGGGGCGCGCGACCTGTTCGAGCTTGATGATGCGCACGAGCCGCAGCGCGTCCAGCCCGCTCACCACCCACATGGCGATGTAGAAGAGCAGCACGAGGTGCGCGACCGTGATGCCGAGCGTCGTCGAGAAGACGAAGAGCAGGGGCCCGCGGAGCACGAGGGCGAGGATGACGACCACGAGGATCGCGGCGATGCCACCGAGCCAGATGGACAGCATGAAGCGCCCGAACTTGCGGTTCCCGGCCAGCACCTGCGCGGTTCCCGGCAGGAAGAAGTTCGCGACGAGCAGCCACCAGGCGCGCCTGGTCATGAGCTGCGGCGAGCTGGCGTCCGGGTACCGGAGCGGGAGGGTGAGTGTCATGGGGTCCTGCGGTCGAGGAGCATGGATGCGGCGACGGGTCTGGCCGGCGACGGCTTGGCTAGAGCGACTGCTTGAGGGCGTCGTTCTTGGCTTCGACGGCGTCGCGCAGTCCGTCACTGTAGTCGGCGAGTCTGGCCGCGAGCGCTTGATCGCCTGTGGCGAGGATGCGTGCGGCGAGGATTCCCGCGTTCTTGGCTCCGCCGATGGAGACCGTCGCGACGGGGATGCCGGCGGGCATCTGCACGATCGAGAGCAGCGAGTCCATGCCGTCGAGGTACTTGAGCGGCACGGGGACGCCCACGACGGGCAGCGTTGTGAGGGAGGCGACCATGCCGGGGAGGTGCGCTGCGCCACCGGCTCCGGCGATGATGACGCGGATGCCTCGGTCGCGCGCTTCGCGGCTGTAGCTGACGAGCTTCTCCGGGGTGCGGTGCGCGGAGACCACTTCGACCTCGGCGGGGACGCCGAACTCCGCGAGCACGTCGCGGGCCTCGTGCATGACGCGCCAGTCGCTGTCGCTGCCCATGATGATGCCGACGAGGGGCGCCTGCTGCGAGGCCTCGTCGGTGGGCGCGGGCGATGCGGTGGGGTTCTCGCTCATGCGTGCAAGCGTAGACGCGGGTTCGCCGGGCGCCGCTGAGGCGTGCCGGTGGGGCCCTTCCTCCGGGCGCCCCAGGTCACACGCGTCAGATGGTGCTGTCGTCGTCGAAGGCGGCCGCCGCTGCGCGAGCACGGTAGGCGACGTCGTCGAGTTCCTGACCGGCGACGGTCACATGTCCGACTTTCCGCCCGGGACGCGCGGACTTGCCGTAGCTGTGGATCTTCGCGTCGGGATGCGCGTGCATGGCCCGCTCGTAGCGGTCGCCGTAGCTACCTTCTTGCGGGCCGCCGAGCACGTTGACCATGACGGCGTGCGGCGCCGTCATGCCGGTGTCGCCGAGCGGGAGGTCGAGGACTGCGCGGAGGTGCTGTTCGAACTGGCTCGTCGTGGATCCGTCGATCGTCCAGTGGCCTGAGTTGTGGGGGCGCATGGCGAGCTCGTTGACGAGGATGCGCTGGTCGGTGGTCTCGAAGAGCTCGACCGCGAGCACTCCGGTGACGTCGAGGCCGAGGGCGACGGACTGGGCGATGGTCGCGGCGACGTAGCCGAGGCGGTCGTCTGCTCCTTCTGCGCCGGGCGCGGGGGCGAGGACTTCGGCGCACACGCCGTTTCGCTGCACGGTCTCGACGATGGGCCAGAGGGCGATCTCGCCGGAGGGACGGCGGGCGACGAGCTGTGCGAGCTCACGCCGGAAGTCGACTCGCTCTTCGACGAGGAGCGGCTCGCCTGCTTCGAACCAGTCGGCGCCTTCCGCGCCGGACCGCACGATGCGCACGCCCTTGCCGTCGTACCCGCCGCGTGGGGTCTTGAGGACTGCGACGCCGCCGTTGGCATCGATGAAGGTCTGCAGTTCGGCTTCGTCCTGCACTTCGGCCCACTCGGGGATGGGGATGCCGAGTTCCGCGAGCCGTCGGCGCATGAGCAGCTTGTCCTGCGCGTACTGGAGGGCGTGGGGTCCCGGCCGCACGGCGACACCGGCGTCGACCAGGCCGCGGAGGACGTCCTGCGGGACGTGCTCGTGGTCGAAGGTGACCACATCCACGCCTCGGGCGAACGCGAGCACCTCTTCGAGCACGTGCATGTCGCCGACCTCGGTGACCGCCCGATCTGCGCTCTCACCGCGGCTGGCGGCGAAGACCCGCAGGTCGATATCCAGCTCGATGGCGGGCGGGAGCATCATTCGTGCGAGCTGCCCTGCTCCGATGACGCCGACGACCTGACCCATGGTTCGCTCCGTTCGAGAGTGTGCCGGCAGTCTGCTGCCGTGGAGGAGTCTGTGCGCCCGCATCGAATTCGACGTGAGGGGACTTCTCCCCGCCTTCGGTGCTGTGGCAATCTCGTGCCTGTGCTCTGACGTGTCTATACTCCGACGAGGGTCACAACTCCCCGACAGTTTATCCTGCTTGCGGCGGCATCATCCCCGCAAGTGCCCCACGATGGAGGTCGAGCGCTTGACCAATCGCTCCCACAAGCACGCAGAGCCGCATCACTCTGAGCCTGAGGATTTCGTCGGCTTCGTCGCTGCTGAGACGGCGGAGTTCGATCTTCCCGCCCAGCGCACCTCGAGGTCGCTCTGGGGCCGCGTCGCCAACGTGTTCCGGCGCATTGCCGCGTCCAAGGGCATGATGGCGCAGCTCATCAACTTCGGTCTGGTCGGCGGGGTCGGCTTCATCGTCGACACGGGCCTCTTCAACGTCCTCATGCTGACCGTGCTCAATCCGAGTGAGGTCGCGCACGGTGCGCTCTGGGCGAAGGTCATCTCGACGTGCGCCGCGATCGTGACGAACTGGATCGGCAACCGCATCTGGACGTTCCGCCAGCACAAGCGCCAGGACAACTTCCGCGAGGCGATCGAGTTCTTCGGCGTCAGCCTCGTGGGGCTCGGCATCGGTCTGCTGCCGATCTGGTTCACGAACGCCGTGCTCGACAACCACTCGCTGGTGGCGTACAACATCGCGAACCTCGTGGGCATCGGCCTGGGTGCGATCTTCCGCTTCATCCTCTACCGCTTCTGGGTGTTCTCCCCGAAGCGCGTCGCCGAGATGCAGGACAAGAACGACTCGGACGTCGCGACCAGCTGACGCCCGCCCGCGCCCCGAGACCGACCTCTTCGACCCTACGGCCCGCTGAGTTCCCGGATGCACGCGGCGACCGAGTTCGCGCTCGGGACGTCGACGAGTCGCAGCCGCTGCCCTGACACCGAGGTGATGACGATCGTTCCCGAGCGGAACATCGCCTGCCACAGGTTGCGCCGGACGGTGACGTCGACGATCGCGTTCATGGGGATCTCGCGGTTCTCGCTCGTCAGCGTGCCGTGGGAGAGCACGACCCTGTGCGTGGTGATTCGGTTCCGCGCCTGGAGCCACATGACGATGGGCACGATCCCGAGCAGGACGATCGCGGCGAGCGAGACGAGCAGCCAGGCGTGGCGGGCCCCGATGGTTGCCTCCTGCAGGGCGCCCAGGTTGTAGCCGGCGGCGCCGAAGCCGGCGATGAGGATCAGCGAGGGCAGCAGGAGGCGGCGCCCGTGCTTGCGGACCCGCATGACCGTCTGCTCGGGCAGGCGCATGCCGAGCGGCTCGTATTGGCGCTGCGGGCCGCTGTCTGGCTGCGCGGCGTATCCGTCGTACTGCTGCTGGCTGGGGTCGCCGTACTGCGGGTACTGCGTGTACGCGTGGGGAGCCGCCGGCTGGGCGTACTGGTTCGGGTACTGCGCGGGCGCGGGCTGCGCCGGGTACTGCTGGTAGCCCGGCTGCGCGCTGGCGGGGGCACCGAAGATCTGGTCCCAGGACTGCTCGCTCGGGTGCGGTGGGCGGCCGCGCATCAGGCCCCGTTCTCGGGGCGCACCCGTTCGACGTCGCCCGCAGCGACGGCTCTCGTCTCACCGTTGTCACCGCGGATCACGAGGTGCCCGTCTGGCGTGAGCTCGGTGGCGAACCCGTGCAGCACCTCGCCCGAGGGGAGGGATGCGGCGACTCGCGCCCGGAGGGTGGAGCAGACGTCGCTCAGCTCGCCGTGCGCGCCGCTCGCGACGGCGTCTCCCTGTGCCGCGCGAAGCGCGTCGAGGCGCGCGACGAACTCGGCGAGGTAGGCGGGAAGCAATTCCGCCGGATGCGCGGGGAGCATGCCGCTGAGGGCGAGCGAGGTCGCGTGCGGGGTGGGGAGCTCGTCGGACTGCAGCGTGATATTGACGCCGGTGCCGACGACGCAGGAGAGCTCGCCGTCACGAGTGCCGAGGACTCGGCCGAGAATGCCAGCGACCTTGTTGCCGTCGATCTGCACGTCGTTCGGCCATTTGATCTCGACGCGGGCCGCCTGCTCGTCGGGGCGGAAGCCCGGTGCGGGCGGTGAGAGCTCGAGGATCGCGCTGCGGAGGGCGAGGCCCGCGATGAGTGGCAGCCAGCCCAGGATGCGGGGAGCGGTCTCGTCGTCGGTGAGGCGCACGAGCGTCGATGCGGCGAGGCACTTGCCTCGGGGGGACACCCATTCGCGCCCGTGGCGTCCGACGCCAGCGGTCTGCGCGTAGGTGACCAGCGTGCTGAGGGCCGGGTTCTGGCTGGCCTCTCCTCCGGTGCGCTCCCAGATGTCGGCGAGCACGTCGTTGGTCGAGGTCGCCTCCGGCACGGAGATGAGGCGGAGCTCGGTGCCGGCCGCGCGCCCCCCGAGGAGGAGCTGGGTGATGGCGGGGGCGTTCACTGGGCGCCCGCGATCGCCGAGCCGATGAAGGAGAGGTAGACGAACGTCATCACGACGGAGGCGAGGACGGCGACGAACAGCGTGACGAGCGCGGTGATGGCGAGCGCCTTCGAGCGTCGCTTCTGCCAGAGGGCGACGATCGAGAGGACGAACGCGACCGCCGCGATGGAGAGCGCGAGCGCGATGTTGAGCACGGGAACGGGGATGAACGCGAGGACCAGCGACAGGACGGCGACGCCGAGCGCCCACATCCCCCAGACGCTGCGGCGTGACTCGGGAACATCCGCCGGCCGGTCTCCGCGCGCGTTCGCGTCGTACGGGGTGACGGGGGCGCTCGGCGGCAGCATGCACTGCTGCGCCTGCGCATCCGGTGCGAGCGGTACTACCTCGGCGCCCGGTCGAGGCGCGGCCTCGTTCGGTGCACCAGTGCCCTGAGTCATGCCGTCAACCTCTCAAATGTCGTGCGTCGCGCGTGTCTCGTGCACGCCGCCGGGCACTCAGGCTAACCCGTACGGCCGCATGTGAGCCGTTGCCCGGTAAAGTAGCGCGGGTGAACTCCGCACCACTTGACTCCGCAGCGTCCGGCCCGACTCCCACGAGCACGGCCGACAAGATCGCCGACCTCAGGGCCCGCCACGCGGAAGCGGTGACGCAGGCGGAGGAGGTCTCCGCGTCGAAGCAGCACGCGAAGGGCAAGAAGACCGCCCGCGAGCGCATCCTCGAGCTCCTCGACCCGGGTTCGTTCGTCGAGCTGGACGAGTACGTTCGGCACCGGACGACGGCGTTCGGCATGGATGCGCGCCGCCCGTACGGCGACGCGGTCATCACCGGCACCGGCACGATCCACGGTCGCGGAGTCGCGGTGTACTCGCAGGACTTCACGACGTTCGGCGGCTCGCTCGGCGAGGTCGCCGGCGAGAAGATCATCAAGATCATGGACCACGCCATGAAGGTGGGGGTGCCGATCATCGGCATGCTCGACTCGGGCGGGGCGCGCATCCAGGAAGGCGTCGTCGCGCTCGGCAAGTACGGTGAGATCTTCCGCCGGAACACGCAGGCCTCCGGCGTCATCCCGCAGATCTCCATCGTCATGGGTCCCGCTGCGGGTGGGGCCGTGTACTCCCCCGCGCTCACGGACTTCGTCATCATGGTCGACAAGACGAGCCACATGTTCGTGACGGGGCCCGACGTCATCAAGACGGTGACGGGCGAGGAGGTCGGCTTCGAGGAGCTGGGCGGCGCGCTCGCGCACAACCGCACCTCGGGCGTCTCCCACTACCTGGCAGCGGACGAGGACGACGCGCTCGACTACGCGCGCCAGCTCCTCTCGTTCCTCCCTGACAACAACCAGGCGGAGCTGCCGAGCTACGACATCGAGACGGAGCTCGAGGTCACAGACCTCGACAAGAAGCTCAACACCGTCATCCCGGACTCCCCGAACCAGCCGTACGACGTGAAGCAGGTCATCGAGCTCATCGTCGACGACGGCGACTTCCTCGAGGTGCAGCCGCTGTTCGCGCCGAACATCATCATCGGGTTCGCGCGCGTCGACGGCACCTCTGTCGGCATCGTCGCGAACCAGCCGAACGCCATGGCGGGCACCCTCAACATCGAGGCCGGCGAGAAGGCCTCCAGGTTCGTCCGCTTCTGCGACGCGTTCTCCATCCCGATCCTCACGCTCGTGGATGTGCCCGGCTACCTGCCAGGCACCGACCAGGAGTGGTCGGGCGTCATCCGCCGCGGCGCGAAGCTGCTCTACGCGTATGCGGAGGCGACTGTGCCGCTCGTCACCGTCATCCTGCGCAAGGCCTACGGCGGCGCGTACATCGTCATGGGGTCGAAGCAGCTCGGCGCCGACCTGAACTTCGCGTGGCCGACGGCCGAGATCGCCGTCATGGGTGGACAGGGGGCCGTGAACATCCTCTACCGCGGCGAGATCAAGCGCGCCGAGGAGGCCGGGGAGGACGTGGCCGCCGTGCGCACGCGCCTCGCGAACGAGTACACGTACAACGTGGCGTCTCCCTTCCTCGCCGCGGAGCGCGGTGAGCTCGACTCGGTCATCGAACCGGCGTCGACCCGCGTCATCGTCGCGAAGGCGTTGCGCACGCTGCGCACGAAGCGCGCTTCGCTGCCACCCAAGAAGCATGGGAACATCCCGCTGTGAGCCAGGAGCAGATTCCCTCGCACGTCGGCCTCGAGCACATCGTGCGCACGGTCAGCGGCAATCCGAGCGAGGACGAGCTCGCCGCGGCGACGCTTGTGCTCGCGTCGATGATCGAGTCCGCGCAGGACCTCGACCGACCGCGTGACATCGTCAGGCGGCGCACGACGTGGGAGCTCTCCCAGCGCGGGATGCGGGGCGGCGGCTCCGCGAGCGACCCGTTCGGCGGCTCCTACCGGAGCTGATCCCAACCGCATGCGAACCGAGCGATCGTCTGGCGGGTTCCTGTTCGCCGTCGTCGCCTTGCTTGCCGTGGTGCTGGTGTTCGCGACTCCTGCCGGTGTGCCCTCGGACGACGAGGGTGGTGCGAGTGCGGCAGAGCCGTGGAGCGCTGAGGGCGTCCGCGAGTGGTTCGAGGTCAACGTCTTCGGCACGCAGTCCCGCTTCGAACCGGTCGTCGTCGCGCCGGAGGATGCGCAGAGCTCCTCGTTGAGCTACCCGCCGCTCGTCACGGCCCCGCTTGGTCCGTGGCCGGAGGGGGACGCAGGCATCGACGCGTTCATCGCGGCATCCGGTGTTCCTGCGACCTGGGCTGCGGATGGCCAGACGGCCTGCCCTGAGGGCGCGCAGGCCTGCACGAAGCAGTCCTGGTGCGAGGGCAGCGGCTGCCCGGTCGAGCCGCCGACGGCCAGCATCCATCTGCGGGCGGATGATGCGACGCTGTTCCCGACGATCACGGAGGTGGGCGCGTCGGTCCTGATCCATGAGCTGGGCCACGCGCAGCAGGCGTACGTCTTCCCGAACCCGGACGAGATGATCCGCGTGCTGGAGGAGGAAGGATATGGGCAGTTCTCCGGCTGGGACGGCAGCACCGTCCCCGCGGTCGAGGGGCACGCCGAGTGCTACACGCAGGCGCTCATCGCGAGCTCAGCGTATTTCGCGGACTGCCCGGTTGATCGGAAGGAGCGCGCCGTTGCGCTGCTTCTCGAGAAGCGGTCCTGAAGCGCCCATTTTGTCGCTACAGTGAGCGAAAACCACCGAGCCTCCAGGGGGAGAACATGGCGAAGAGCACCGTCACATCAGCACTCGCGATCGGAGCACTCGCGCTCCTCGGGTTCGGCCTCACCGGCTGCTCAGCGGCGCAGGAGATCGCGGACTCGGTCGAGAGCGAGGTCTCCGGTGGTGAGAGCGAGGTCCGCGACGACGAGACGCAGGAGGTCACCGAGTCGGGTGACCTCGACGTCTTCAAGCTCGCGATGGGTGACTGCTTCAACGACGCCGGCAGCACCATGGTCAGCGAGATACCTGTCGTGCCGTGCTCGGAGCCGCACGACTTCGAGGTGTACTTCGAGGTCGAGATGCCCGCGGGCGAGTACCCGGGAGACGAAGCCATCAGCGCGCAGGCGGAAGCCGACTGCACGGCGCAGTTCGCGACCTTCGTGGGGCTTCCCTACGAGGAGAGCGCGCTGAACTTCAGCTACCTCACTCCCACCCAGCAGAGCTGGGATGACGCCGATGACCGCCTCATCCAGTGCATCGTCACCGACGAGGCCGCGCAGACGACGGGCAGCCTCGCCGGCGCAGCTCGCTAGGACGCTCTGGTCTCGTCGTTCGACAGAGGCCGTGCGACGAACGCCGGGCGCCTCGCGGATGCGAGTGCCCGGCGTTCTTCGCGTGTGGCGACGTCGTTCGGGTCAGGCTCGCACGAAGCGCGCGATCGTCTCGAAGTGGTGGGTGTTCGGGAAGAGGTCGTAGGCGCGCATCCACTCGAGCGCGTAGCCGTGCGCGAGGAGGAGGCCCGTGTCGCGTGCGAGGGCGACTGGATCGCAGGCGACGTAGATGAGCTGGGCTGGCGCGAAGCCGGCGATGCGGTCGACGACGTCTTTGCCTGCACCCGAGCGGGGTGGGTCGAGGATGACCGTGCCGCGGCTGATGCCTTCCCGGTCGAGGTGCGTGGCGTCACGTTCGAGGTGCGCGAGGTACTGGTCGACGCGTGCGGTCGCGGCGCTCGCGCCGCGCCATTCGGCGAGGTTCGCCGCGGCGTGGCGGGTGGCCGCCGCGTTCGACTCGACGGTCTCGATGAACGCGCCTGGTCCGGCTTCCTGAGCGAAGGCGGCGGCGAGCAGGCCGACGCCGCCGTAGAGGTCGAGGTTCACGGCCTCCGCGTCGACAAGTGCCGGGTCGATCGCGTCCGCGACGGCGTTGGAGAGGGTCTCGGCGGCGAGTCGGTGCACCTGCCAGAACCCGTCTTCGTCGACCCGGTACTCGCGCCCGTTGACGACCTCGGTGACCACGCCCGGCTTGCGCCCGTGGGCGCCGTCGAGGATGGTCCGCATGCGCGTGTCGAGCTCAGCCGGCGCGACGAGTTCGATGCGCCCGGTTCCAGCGAGGCGCTCGCCGAGGGGAGCCAGCTCCTCGATGTCGCCGTGCGCGAGCGGCAGCGTCTCGGTCTCGACGACGCGGTGCGAACGCGCGGCGTACGGGCCGACGCGGCCGTCCTTGTCGACGTGCAGGGTCACGCGGGTGCGCCACCGGGTGCCACCGTTCTCGTCGTCGCCGAGCAGCGGTTCGACGACGCCCTGCCATTCGTGGCCGGCGAAGCGCGCCATGGATTCGCTGAGCACCTGCGCTTTGAGCTCCCGCTGCCGGGCGAGGCGGATGTGTCCGAGCTCGGCACCGCCAGCCCGGTCCTCCGGAGCTCGCTCGATGCTCGCCTCCTGCCAGACGTGCACCTGGCGGTCGGCGGACGCGCGCAGCACGTCGGTGGCGACGGCCCGAGCGAACGACTTCCGCACCTCGGTGATTCGCGCCCGCACTCGCTCCCCTGGCACGGCGTCGGCGACGAACACGACGCGACCCTCGTGGCGAGCCACGAAGATGCCACCGTGCGCGATGTCGCCGACTTCGAGTTCGACCTCGTCGCCTGGGGTGATCTCCGCCGAAAGGTGCTGGGTCGTGCCGTCCTGGGTCATGCGCTCGAGCCTAGCCGGGTGCGTGCATCCCGCCCTCCGCGTGAGGGTCAGAGGCGGGCGAAGAGGCCGGGGTAGGTGAGGACGAAGCCCTGCTCGTCGGTCGTGATCTCACGCTCGAAGGAGCCATCGACTGCTTGGAAGAGGTAGCGGGTGCGACTGAGGCGGCGGTACCGCTGGCGGTCGAGGAAGACGGAGAACGTCTCGGTGTCGATGTAGGCGACCTCGATCTCGCGCTGCTCACCGACCTCGAGGCCGAGCCTGCGCATCGGAAGCGTGTTGGTGAGCGGCGTCGCGCGGATGTCCACATCCAGTGCCCCGCTCAACTCGGGGGCTGGACGATCGCCGACGCGCCAGTCGCCGCGGCCATTGGACGTGATGGCGAGGCTCTCCCCTGAGCGGGGACGGCGAAGGGAGACGAGCCTGGTGCGCAGCACGGGGTCCGTCTCGAGCAGGTATTCGAGCACCGGATCCTGCGCCTGGACGGGTGCGCCGGCGACGGGCGCTGAGATCCGGGAGTTCGCAGTGAGGGCTCCGACGGCGTTCTCGACGACGCTCGCCGACTCGACATGGCCGGTCGCCTCGGCCACCCAGGCGAGCGTGGCGGGGGCAGACACGGCCTCGACGCCTGGCGCATCCCACACCACCGATGAGCGGGAGAACCTGGTCTGCCTCGGCGCACGGTACCGCGATTCGAGACGGGTCACCCGACGCCCCTCCCCTCGGAATCTGGGCGCTGGGCCGAACTGCGGAGCCTGATGAGCATGCGAGAGATCGTATGCAAGCGGCCTTGGCGCACTCTGGCAGGAGCTGGCGCGTTGGCTGACCGCGCCCTGACCAACGCCCGGGGAGCGGTCTCGCGTGCCCTCCACCGCCGCGTCCTCCCACAGCCCCGGTACCCTCGCCTCATGCGCTTGTACCTCGCCTCGACGTCGCCCGCCCGCCTCATGCTGCTCCGCCAGGCGGGCATCGAGCCCGTCGTCATCCCGTCGAGTGTGGACGAGGACGCCGTGATCGAGGCCCGCCTCGCCGAGGGCCCTCTCGATCCGAGCGACTACGTGCAGCTGCTCGCTCGGGCCAAGGCACTCGCGGTCGCGGATGCGCCAGACCCGTCGACGGGAGAACCGCTCGACGGGCTGGTGCTCGGCGGCGACTCGATGTTCGAGATCGGTGGCCGGATGCACGGCAAGCCCTACGAGCCGCAGGCGGCCCGCGAGCGCTGGCTCGGGCAGCGAGGCCAGACGGGCACGCTGTGGTCCGGGCACTGGCTCGTCGACCGCCGTGGCGGCTCGAGCGCTTCCGGGGACGGGGTCGGGAGCACCGCGAGCGCGAGCGTGACATTCGCCGGCGACCTCGACGACGCAGAGATCGACGCCTACGTCGCCTCGGGCGAGCCGTTGCACGTGGCCGGCGCTTTCACGATCGACTCCCTCGGGGCGCCGTTCATCGACCGCATCGAGGGCGACCCGTCGACGGTCGTGGGGCTCTCGCTGCCCGCGCTCCGACGGCTCGTACGCGGGTTCGGCGTCGAGTGGCCGGAGCTCTGGAACCGGGCCTGACCCTCCGCGACCCACGGGCTCGCGGCATCCCCCGAACAAGTGATCTCGCGTATTCGGACACAAAATGAGCACAGACGCTCCTCACGTCTAGCGGATGTCGGAGGCCGGGCGTAACGTCGCGCTCGAGTCGTCAACGGTGACGCCTCACAGGGGAGGGGTCCTGCCATGTCCGCACACTCATCAGGAGCTTCTGGGCCAGCCCAGGAGATCGTCGACCAGCTCGGTGGGGCCGGGAACATCGACAATCTCACGCACTGCGCCACCCGGCTGCGATTCCAGCTTCGCGACGCATCCGGCATCGACCAGGCGGCCGTCGAAGCCATCCCCGGCGTCATGGGAGTCGTACCCCAGTCGGGTGACCGCTACCAGGTTGTCATCGGTGGCGGCGTGCAGAACGTCTACAACGACATCCAGGCGCTCCCCTCCATGTCGGGAGGCGGGGCGCCCGCTGATCCGGAGGACGCGGCGTCCATCAAGGCGGCCGCGAGGGCGAAGGGGCCCCGCGGCAAGTTCGCCTGGCTCGACAGTGTCTTCGAGTTCCTGTCCGACTCGTTCCGGCCCATCCTCGGGGCGCTGCTCGGCGCATCCCTGTTCATCACGTTCATGGCGCTCATGAGCACCCTCGGCGTCATCCCCAACTGGGCCGACCCGCGCACCGACCTGCCACCGTCGTGGCGTTTCCTGAACCTGTGCTGGCAGGCGGTGTTCGTCTTCCTCCCCCTCTACATCGCCTACAACGCGTCGAAGCGAGTCGGGGCCGACCCGTGGATCGGCTTCGCCATCATGGGCGTCGTCATGCTGCCCGGCTTCACAGGACTCAGCGACGGCATCGACCCGATCGAGGTCTTCGGCTCCGAGGTGTCGGTCGTGCCGATCTTCGGACTGCCGCTGACCGTCTTCGACTACAGCTCGCAGGTGTTCCCGCCGCTGCTCATGGCCGCGCTGCTCGGGCCCCTGTACAAGGGCTTGAAGAAGCTCATCCCCGAAGACCTCCACCTTATCTTCGTGCCGTTCCTGAGCATGCTGATCATGATCCCGCTCACTGCATTCCTCATCGGGCCCATCGGCGTCTACACGGGTGCCGGCCTCGCGAACCTGCTGCGGGCGATCAACGACTTCTCGCCGCTCATCTTCGCCATCGTCATCCCGCTCGCCTACCCGTTCATGGTGCCGCTCGGCCTGCACTGGCCCATCAACGCGATCATGCTCCTCAACATCCAGACACTCGGCTACGACTACATCCAAGGCCCCATGGGTGCTTGGAACTTCGCCTGCTTCGGCGCCACGGCGGGTGTGCTGTACCTGTCGATCCGCGAGAAGGATGCGCAGATGCGGCAGACCTCCACGGGCGCCCTCGCAGCTGGCCTCCTCGGCGGCATCTCGGAGCCGTCGCTGTACGGCATCCATCTGCGGTTCAAGCGCATCTACGGGCGGATGCTCGTCGGCTGCCTCGTGGGCGGCGTCATCATCGGCATCGGCGGCGGCGTCAAGACGAGCGCCTTCGTCTTCACCTCGCTCCTCACGATCCCGGCCTTCGACAACATCCCGCTGTACGCCACCGCGGTCGGCGCGGCGTTCTTCGTGGCGATGTTCCTGGTCATCTTCTCCGGGTACCGCAGCCCCGAGCAGCAGGCGGCCTTCGAGGCGGCCCGCGTGCCTGTGGCCGATCTCGAGACCGCGAAGAAGGGCGAGAGCACGGACGATGTCATCGCGGCGGCCGGCGCCCGCGAGGCAGAGACGCGGCCGCACACCGTCGAAGTCCTCTCCCCGCTCGACGGTGAGATCGTGGCGCTCGCCGAGGTCCCGGACGCCGTCTTCAGCCAGGGCATCATGGGCCCCGGCGCCGCCATCAAGCCGAGCGGGAACGTCGTCTACGCGCCCGGAACCGGAACGGTCGCCGTCGCGCAGGCAACCGGGCACGCGTTCGGCCTGCAGCTCGACAACGGGCTGGAGGTGCTCATCCACGTCGGCATCGACACGGTCGAACTCGACGGGAAGGGGTTCGACGTCAAGGTCAAGGCTGGTGACACGGTGACGCCGGAAACCGTGCTCGTCGAGTTCGACCGCGACGTCGTGGAGGCGGCCGGCTTCTCACTCATCACGCCGGTCATCGTGCTGAACGCGGCCGCGTTCGCGTCGGTCGAGGCGGTCGGCCTCGGGGACGGGAAGGTCGGCACGCCGATCCTCGAGGCGGTGACGAAGGTGACCGCCTCCAGCGACGTGTAGCTGGCGCCGCTCGTCTCGACCAGGGGACGGCGCGCGTCAGCCCCGCGCGGCGCGGATCTCCCTCGCTGAGACGAGCAGCGTCAGGGCGCGTGCGTCGAACGAGTGGAACTCGGCGACCTTGCGCGCGGTCGCCAGTCGCTCCTCCGGAGTCGGCCATCCGGCCGCCCCTTCCGCGAGGAGACCACGCAGCTCATCGACGGAGGAGTAGGTGCGCACGGAGCCACCGAACTCGACGGGGAACCCACCGGTGATCTGGTCGGAGACGACGGCGGCACCGGCGGCGACGGCGTCGAACAGTCGGTTGGAGACGAAACCGTGCTGCGCCATGTCGTCCCAGTGGTCGTTGAGCACGATGCGTGCACCCCGGTAGGCGCCGGGAGCGGCGGCGTTGTCGAGGTACTCGGACGTGATGTGGCGTGCGTCGATGAACTGGTCCCAGAGGTCGCCGTACACCTCGAGGTCGGCGCCAGCGGCGATGGAGTCGCGCACGATGGGCCGGAAGACGTTGCGCGAGCGCCCGACGAACAGCACTCCGGACTCGAGGTCGTCCGGCTGAGGCTCAGGCGTGAACCGGTCGGCGTTCGTGGCCTGCAGCAGGGGGCGGATCTCGCGGTCCGGGCGCGACATGACGGCAGCCCATGGCACGCTCGCGGCGAGACGCAGGTCGAAGGGCAGGTCGAGCTCTTCCTCGCTCACCCAGTCCGGGTGGCTGATGATCCAGAGGATGTTGACGGCTCCGTCGACGAGCTCGGGGCGGTGGAACCCACGCAGGTGCACGGCAACATCGTCCTGCACGCTCGGGTCGGGCCGGTTGCGCGTCTCCCAGCGGTCGACGTACACGGTCTGCCCGAGGCGGCGCAGGGCGGCCGCGAGGTCGTCCGCGTAGAACACGTCTCCCCAGACGTCACCCTCCGGGGAATCTGGAGCCGGCACCTTGATGGCCCACGTCAGCGGGGGCTCGTCCGCGGGCGCTCCGACGACACGCTTGGCGCGGGACAGCAGGGTTCGAAGGAGGTTCTCGGCGCGGGGGGACACCGGGTCAGCTTAACCGTCAGACGGCGTCGACCCCATCTCGGGTCATCGCGGCGCGACGACGGCTGCGCCTCGGATGAGTTCCTCCAGGGTGCGGACGCAGATAGCCGGAACGGGGAGCCCCGACTGTTCAGCGGCGACGCGGATGCGCTCCTCGATGTCGGCGTTCTCGGCGAGCTGGTCGGCGGCTTCTATCTCGGCCGCGGCCTCGCGGACGAGGATGAGCTGCGCGTCGGCCGGCCAGCGGTGCGCTCGTTCGGCGACGCGCGCTACGCCGTGGGACCCAGCCCCCTGGAGCTTGCCGAGGAGACGCTCCGCGACCTGCTCGGCGGTCCCCTCGCCGAGCTCACCGACCAGCACGCCGAAGTGCGTGACCTCGCCGAGGTTCAACTCGATGCTCTCGCGCAGCTCCGCGAGCGCCTGGGGGGTTGTCGCGGTGAGTTCGACGGGCATGATCGCGTCGGCATAGTCGTCGACGAGCAGCGCGAAGGGCGCGACGTCGCGCCCCACGATGGCAACCGTGCTGCCGCCGCGCAGGAGGGCGTCGGCGAGGCGCCGGTCGGCCCCGTTCTCGCCGCCGGCGATGCACCAGATCTCGTTGGTCATGATCGACTCCGTTCTCCGCGGCGCGCTCGCTCGGGCGCCTGCACCCCGAACTATACTTAGGTGCATCCTCACTATTAGAGTGAAGCTTGGCAATCTCAGGAGGTTCCCATGCAAGCAGACGCTTCACGCGACGAGCTGCTCACACAGCTGAACGACGTCCGAGCCGAACTCACCCGCGGGCTTTCCGCCAGACACATGGCCCCCTTCCTCGAGCTCGACATCACCGCACAGCAGCTGAAGACCGTCTTCCTCGTCACGACCGGCACCGTCACGACGATCTCGCAGGCCGCCGAGCACCTCGGGGTCGCCGTCCCCACCGCCTCCGCGAGCATCGACAAGCTCGTCGAGCTCGGCCTCCTGACCCGCACCGAAGGCAAGCCCGACCGGCGCATCCGACACCTCACGCCCACTCGCAAGGCCATTCGGCTGCACGAGCGCTTCCTCGGGCTCCGGACCGACACCGACGAGTTCGCCGCGCACTTGAGCGACGAGGAGCTGCGGGGCCTCGTGCTCGGATTCGAGGGCATCCGCCGCGTGCTCCGCCAGCTGTCAGACGGAGCAGACGCGACGGACGGCGCCGGCGCGGTCGGCGCCTGACCTCACTCAGGGCGCGAGCGACCGCCAGAACAGCTCGAGGGATCGGCGAGCCAGAGCCTCACGCTCCCCGCGCGGCGTGCGAGGCAGCACCCCGGCGAGCATCGAAAGCAGCAGGAGCACGTCCTCCGCGCTGATGTCGCTCCCGACCCGGCCGGCCGAGCGCTCCCGCGGGAGGGCGATGTCGAGCACCGTGAGCATGCGGTCGCGCACCGTCGAGCCGTGCGCGTCGCCGACGTCCGTCAGGGTGAGCTGGATGAGCCCGACCGACACGAGCATCTGCTGGACGATGAGGTCGAGGAGGTCCGCGAGGCCAGCGCTCGGCGACTGCATGAGCTCCTCCAGCTCGACGACGGCGTCGCCGAACACCGCGAGCGCCAGTGCGCCCCGCGTGGGGAAGTGCCGGTAGAGGCTGCCCTGGCCGACGCCGGCCAGCCTGGCGACGGCGCTGAGCGGCGCATCCACTCCCCCCTCGGCGAAGACGACTCGCGCGGCCTCGATGAGGGCGCGGCGATTCTCGGGCCCCGCGCTTGGTCCCCGATTGGCTTTCGCTGGAGTCGACACCGGGATAGCATAATCCGGACAGCGTTGTCCGGTTCGTTCGAGCCGGCGCTGTCACCGCCTGACTCGGGGCTCCGGCGAGCGGCGAGCGGCGAGCGGCGGACCGAGCAGAAAGCTGGCACCCAGATGACCTCGAGCGCGAACCCCCTGACCGCCGACAACACCATCGGCGAATGGCTCACCGATCCGACCGGCGGCGTGGTGATCCGCGAGATCCTCGCTCAGGGCGGGCAGGATGCCTCTTCCCTCTCGCCCGTCGCGGGCGTGCCCCTCTCGCAGCTCGTCGAGCTCAGCCAGGGCAAGTTCCCCCAGGAGATGGTGGATGCGATGATCGCGCGCGTCAACAGCGGCGAGGTCACCCCCGCCTCCCCCGGCGACTTCGGCCCGGTCGCCGACCTCGACGCGCCGCGCGCGCCCCGCGCCGCCGCCTGGCTCGAGGCGGTGACCGGCGGACGATTCGCCGGCCAGACCGTCATCGTCACGGGCGCAGGGTCCGGCATCGGCAAGGCCACCGCGTCGCGCATCGCCCGCGAAGGCGGGAGGGTCATCGCCGTCGACGTCTCCGCCGAACGCCTCGCCACCCTCGTCACCGAGCACGAGGGCGCCGACATCGTCACGCTCACGGCCGACATCACCGACGACGCGGGCGTCGCCCAGATCGTCGAGGCCGCCGGTGCGCAGGTTGACGGCCTCGCGAACATCGCCGGCATCATGGACAACATGACGCCCGTCGGCGAGGTCAGCGACGAGATCTGGAACCGCGTCTTCGCCGTGAACGTGACCGGCACGATGAAGCTCATGCGCGCCGTGATCCCGGCGATGCTCGCCGTCGGCAAGGGCGCGATCGTCAACGTGGCCTCCGAGGCCGCCCTCCGCGGGTCGGCTGCTGGCGCCGCCTACACGGCGTCGAAGCACGCCGTGGCCGGCCTCACCAAGTCGAGCGCCTTCATGTACGGCCCGAGCGGACTCCGCATCAACGCCGTCGCACCCGGCGGGGTCGCCACCAACATCGAAGCGCGCTTCGATTCCGAGCTCGGCGCGAAGCGCGTGCAGCAGGGCATGGCGATCATGCCGACGCCGACGACGGGAACCGCCCTCGCCGCATCCATCACCTTCCTGCTGAGCGACGACGGCGTCAACGTGAACGGCGTCATCCTCCCCTCGGACGGCGGCTGGTCGGCCGCGTAGGCCCGCCGCAGGGAGTGCCCGCCGCACGCACGGTGGGCACTCCCCCGCACGTAGGCTTCCCCCATGAGCAAACCCGTCACGCGCACGCGCAAGTTCTTCTGGATCGGCCTCGTCGTGATCGCGCTGGTCTTCATCGGCTCCGGCGTCTACGAGATGCTCGTCTAGCCGCATCCGTCGCCCCGACACCCCTGAACGCAGTTTCGGGATGGGTTTCGCACTTCGAGATGGGAAAGAACCCATCCGGAAGCGCGGAACCCATCCCGAAACGGTGGAGGACTACGAGGTGAGCGTGCGCTCCTCCACGTCCAGGTCGCTGACGGCCTGCTCGAACTGAGAGTTGTAGAGCCTCGCGTACGCGCCGCCCTGCTTCACGAGCTCGTCGTGCGTCCCCTGCTCGACGATGGAGCCGTGCTCCATGACGAGGATCAGGTCGGCGTCGCGGATCGTGGAGAGACGGTGCGCGATGACGAAGCTCGTGCGTCCCTGGCGGAGTGCCGCCATCGCCTGCTGCAGGAGCAGCTCCGTGCGGGTGTCGACCGAGCTCGTCGCCTCATCGAGGATGAGGACCTGCGGGTCGGAGACGAACGCGCGCGCGATGGTGATGAGCTGACGCTCCCCCGCGGAGACGTTGGACGCGTCCTCGTCGAGCACGGTGTCGTACCCCTCCGGGAGGGAATGCACGAAGCGGTCGACGTAGCAGGCGGTCGCAGCCGCGAGCACCTCCTCGTCGGTCGCGTCCTGGCGCCCGTAGCGGATGTTCTCGCGGATCGACCCGGCGAACAGCCACGGGTCCTGCAGCACCATGCCGGTGCGGCTGCGGACGTCATCTCGCCGCAGCTCGGCGATGTCCTGCCCATCCAGCAGGATGCGCCCGCCGTCGAGTTCGTAGAACCGCATGATGAGGTTCACGAGCGTCGACTTGCCAGCACCCGTCGGCCCGACGATCGCGACCGTCTGGCCAGGCTCGACCGAGAAGTTGAGGTTCTCGATGAGCTTCTGCTCGGGGGTGTACGAGAAGGTGACGTCGTCGAAGACGATCTCCCCCGCGCCGTTCGCCGGCTTGAGAGCATCCTTCGAGTCGGGCTCCTGCTCGTCCTCGTCGAGGAGCTCGAACACGCGCTCGGCCGAGGCCGTGCCCGACTGCAGCACGGCGGCCATGCCGCCGAGCTCCGCGAGGGGCTGCGTGAACTGCTGCGAGTACTGGATGAACGCCTGCACGTCACCGAGGCGGAGGTTGCCGCCCGCGACCATGAGGCCACCGAGCACCGCGATGCCCACGTAGGACAGGTTGCCGATGAACATCATCGCCGGCATCATCACGCCCGCCCAGAACTGCGCCTTGAAGGCCGCCTGGAAGAGCTGCTCGTTGTCGACCTGGAACTGCTCACGCGCATCCTGCTCACGTCCGAAGACGCGGACGAGTGCGTGACCCGAGAAGGACTCCTCGACGCGGGCGTTGAGGCGCCCCGTCTTCTTCCACTGCTCGGCGAAGTTCCTCTGCGACTTCGGCCCGATGACACCGAAGATGACCCCCATGAGGGGCAGCGTGACGAGCGCGACGAGCGCGAGCTGCCAGGAGATGGAGAACATCATGACGAGCACGCCGACCACGGTGAGCACGCTCGTGACGACCTGCGACAGCGACTGCTGCATGGTCTGGGTGATGTTGTCGATGTCGTTCGTGACGCGGCTCAGCAGCTCGCCGCGCTGCACGCGGTCGAAGTAGCTGAGCGGCAGCGCGTTGATCTTGCGCTCGACGTCCTCGCGCAGCTTGTACATCGCCTTCATCATGATGATGTTGATGACGTAGCCCTGCAGCCACATGAGCAGCGCCGAGAAGACGTACAGCGCGAGCACGGAGAGCAGCACCATGCCGAGTCGCTCGAAGTTCACACCCTCGCCCGGGGTGATGTCCATGGCCGCGACCATGTCGGCGAACTGCGTCTGGCCGGAGTCGCGGAGCCCCGCGACGACCTGCTCCTTGGAGGCTCCCGAAGGCAGCTGGCTGGAGACCACGCCCTCGAAGATGAGGTTCGTCGCCTCACCCAGCACGCGCGGGGCGATGACCGAGAGCACGACGCCGACCGCGCCGAGGAACGACACGATGATGAGTGCCGCGCGGTAGGGGCGGAGCCTGCCGAGCAGCCTGCCGAAGCTCTGCCCGAAGTTCTTCGCCTTGCCGGGAGCCACGCTGTCCCAGTCGCCGGACGACTGACGAGCCTGTTCGGCGAGCTCGAGCTCGAGCTGCTCCTCCTCCGTCAGGACCTTCTCGACGACCTCCTTGGCCTTGCGACCGCGGCCGCGCGATGCCTTCGCATCCTGCTTCTGGTTCTCTGCGTCACGGCTCATGACTGTGCCTCCACTGCAAGCTGGGAATCCACGATCTCCTTGTACGTCGTGCAGCTCTCGAGCAGCTCGTCGTGCGTTCCGAGACCGACCATGTGACCGTCGTCGAGGACCACGATGCGGTCGGCGTCGACGATGGTCGAGATGCGCTGGGCGACCACGATCTTGGTGACGCCCGGCAGCTGCTCCCAGAGGGCGCGGCGCAGCCTGGCATCGGTCGTGAGGTCGAGCGCCGAGAAGGAGTCATCGAAGACGAACACCTGCGGCTCGTGCACGATCGCGCGAGCGATGGCGAGTCGCTGGCGCTGCCCGCCAGAGACGTTCGTGCCGCCCTGGGCGATGCGCGACTCGAGCTGCTTGTCCTTCTCCTGGACGAACGCCGTGGCCTGCGCGATCTCGAGCGCCTTCCAGAGGTCGTCGTCCGTCGCGGCCTCGCGGCCGTACCGGAGGTTGGAGGCGATCGTGCCGGTGAAGAGGAACGGGCGCTGCGGGACCAGGCCGATGCCGCCCCACAGGAGCTCCGCATCCGCCTGGCGCACGTCGACCCCGTTGACCTTGACGGTGCCACCCGTCGCATCGAACAGGCGCGGGATGAGCGACACGAGCGTCGTCTTGCCCGCACCCGTCGATCCGACGACGGCGACCGTCTCCCCGGGGGCGGCGCGGAACGAGATGCCGGTGAGGACAGGCTCGTCGGCGCCCGGGTACGTGAACTCGACGTCGTCGAACTCGATGACGCCGGGCTCCGGGAAGTCGGTCACCGGGTGCGCCGGCATGATGAGCGTCGACTCGGTGGCGAGCACCTCGGAGATGCGGTCGGCGCTCACCGCGGCGCGCGGGATCATGATCGTCATGAAGCTGGCCATGAGCACGCCCATGAGGATCTGCATGACGTAGGCCATGAACGCGAACAGCGTGCCGATCTCGACCGTGCCCTGGTCGACCTGGATGCCGCCGAACCAGATGACGCCGACCACGGTGATGTTCAGGACGAGCATGGCGAGCGGGAAGAGCGTGACGAAGAGGTCGCCGACGCGCTTGCCGAGCAGGAAGAGGTCGTTGTTCGCGACCTCGAAGCGCTTCTCCTCGATGGGCTCGCGCACGAACGCGCGCACGACGCGCACGCCGGTGAGCTGCTCGCGCAGGATGCGGTTGATGTTGTCGAGCTTCACCTGGAACTGGCGGAACAGCGGCACCATGCGGCTGATGATGATGCCGACCAGCAGGAGCAGCACGGGTGCCGCGACGCCGATGATCCAGGACAGGCCCACGTCCTGCTGCAGGGCCATGATGATGCCGCCGATCGCGAGCATCGGGGCTGAGACCAGCATGGTGGAGCCCATCATGGCGAGCATCTGCACCTGCTGCACGTCGTTCGTGTTGCGCGTGATGAGCGAGCCCGCGCCGAAGCGCGAGACCTCGCGCTCGGAGAAGCTGCTGACCCGGGCGAAGACGTCGGCGCGGATGTCGCGGCCGAGCGCCATGGCGGCGCGGGCGGCGAAGACCGTCGCGATGATCGAGCAGGTGATCTGGCCGAGCGAGATGGCGAGCATGACGGCGCCGGTCGACCAGATGTAGTCGGTGTCGGCGTTGGCAACGCCCTTGTCGATGATGTCGGCGTTGAGTCGCGGCAGGTACAGCGACGCGAGCGCTTGAAGGAACTGGAAGACCAGCACACCCGCGAGGAGCGGCCAGTACTTCCGTAGATAACGGGCGAGGAGCTTACCGAGCATCGATTCTCCGGAACGACGAGGCCTCTTCGACGGCGCATCCACTAACGTGGTGGATGCGCGTCACCGAAGACGCGGAGTGGACGGCAATGTGGGCGGGCCCGGAGCGGACCTGGCACGAATGACCATTGCTGGCTAGGTGCCTGGCTGGGCAAAAAACCGCAGCCCTGTAGCTAAGCACGAGGTGACATCACCTGCAATCGGCTTCCCACCCCATGGGAATGTGTTGCGCCGCCAATGTCGCCCAACTGACAGCACCTCGGCGTGGTGAGAACCTCCAACCGCGCGCATCTGACAACCTTCTCCGGATAAGTTTGTCGAATCGAGCCAAATCCGGCCGCCCCGACCTCAATAGGCTTAGGAACCATGTCGCGAATCTCGAAGCTGCTCATCGCCAACCGTGGCGAAATCGCCGTACGCATCGCACGAGCTGCTCGAGACGCGGGTATCGCCTCCGTCGCCGTGTACGCAGACCAGGACCGCGACGCACCGCACGTTCGCCTCGCTGACGAGGCCTACGCGCTGCGCGGCGCGACCAGCGCCGAGACGTACCTCGTGATCGACAAGCTCCTCTCCATCGCGCGCCGCTCCGGTGCTGACGCCGTGCACCCCGGCTACGGCTTCCTGGCCGAGAACGCCGACTTCGCTCGCGCCGTCATCGGCCAGGGCCTCACCTGGATCGGCCCCTCCCCGGAGGCCATCGAGGCGCTCGGCGACAAGGTCACCGCCCGCCACGTCGCCGAGAAGGTCGGCGCACCGCTCGCCCCAGGGACGCTCAACCCCGTCGAGGGCCCGGACGAGGTGCTCGCCTTCATCGACACGCACGGTCTGCCCGTCGCCATCAAGGCCGCGTTCGGCGGCGGCGGACGCGGACTCAAGGTCGCCCGTGAGCGCGAGGAGGTCGCCGAGCTCTTCGAATCGGCCACTCGCGAGGCCATCACGGCCTTCGGCCGCGGCGAGTGCTTCGTCGAGAAGTACCTCGACAAGCCGCGCCACGTCGAGACGCAGTGCCTCGCCGACGCCCACGGCAACGTGGTCGTCGTCTCGACCCGTGACTGCTCGCTGCAGCGCCGCCACCAGAAGCTCGTCGAAGAGGCCCCCGCCCCCTTCATCACGGCCGAGCAGGAAGCTGAGATGCGTCGCGCCTCGAAAGCCATCCTCAAGGAGGTCGGCTACGTCGGCGCGGGCACCTGCGAGTTCCTCCTCGCCGCCGACGGCACCGTCGCGTTCCTCGAAGTCAACACGCGCCTCCAGGTCGAGCACCCCGTCTCCGAAGAGGTCACAGGCATCGACCTCGTGCGCGAGCAGTTCCGCATCGCGCAGGGCGAGGCCCTCGGCTACGACGACCCCCAGGTGAGCGGCCACTCCTTCGAGTTCCGCATCAACGGCGAGGACCCGGGCCGCGGCTTCTTCCCCGCTCCCGGAACCATCACGACCTTCCGTGTGCCTGGCGGCCCCGGCGTTCGCGTGGACTCGGGTGTCCGCGAGGGCGACATGGTCTCAGGCGCCTTCGACTCGCTGCTCGCGAAGCTCATCGTCACGGGCGCCACCCGCGGGGAAGCACTCGAGCGCTCACGCCGCGCCCTCGAGGACTTCGAGCTCAACGGCATGCCGACGGTGCTCCCGTTCCACCGCTCCGTGGTGCGCGACCCCGCGTTCACGGCCGAGAACGGCGAGTTCGGCGTGTACACGAGCTGGATCGAGACCGAGTACAACAACACCCTCGAGCCGTGGGGCGGCGAGGCAGGCGACGTCAACGAGCCCATCGCTCGGCGCAACGTCGTCGTCGAGGTCAACGACAAGCGCCTCGAGGTGTCCCTCCCCGAGCGCCTGCTTGCAGTGACGGGTGCCGGCCACGGTGGCGCAGGCCGCACCATGGCGGGCCACGCCCCGAAGCGTCGCACGCACACCAACGTCGAGACGCATTCGAGCGGAGACATCACCGCCCCCATGCAGGCGACGATCGTGAAGTTCGCCGTGGCAGAGGGCCAGAAGGTCGTCAAGGGCGACCTGCTGGTCGTGCTCGAGGCCATGAAGATGGAACAGCCCATCCAGGCTCCGCGCGACGGCGTCGTCGCGGCCATCACCGGCACGGCGGGTGAGACCGTCTCGAGCGGCACGAAGCTGCTCGAGCTCGCCGACGCCGAGTAGCCTCGACAGGTGCCCGACGCCTTCCTGCTGACCTCCGCTCTGCTCTCGCCTCCGCTCGACGCCACGCTCGCCGCGTCCGACCCGAGCTGGCTCGAGTCGTTCACGGGGCTCGAGGGGTTCAACGGGTGGCTGCTGGCGCTCGTCATCGCCGGCGGCTTCGCAGCCGGCTGGGTGGATGCGGTGGTCGGGGGCGGCGGGCTCATCCAGCTCACGATGCTCCTCACCCTGCCCGGCGTCACGCCCGTGCAGGCGCTCGCGACGAACAAGCTCGGCAGCATCGCCGGCACCACGACCAGCTCCATCACGTACTTCCGGCGCGTGAAGCCCGACCTCCGCACGGCGCTGCCCATGGCGGCGATCGCGCTCTTCGGCGCGTACGGCGGCGCGATCCTCGCCTCCAGCATCCCGGCCGCCGCGTTCAAGCCGATCATCGCCGTCGCGATCCTCGGCATCGGCATCTTCACGGCCTTCAAGCCGAGCGTCGGGCAGCTCGACAAGCTCAAGTACGAGGGCCGCAAGCACCACGTCGTCGCGGGCCTCATCGGCTTCGCGATCGGCGTCTACGACGGCGTGCTCGGGCCGGGTACCGGCTCGTTCCTCGTCATCGCCCTCGTGTCGCTGCTCGGCTACTCGTTCCTGCAGGCCAGCGCGAAGGCGAAGATCGTGAACCTCGGCACCAACCTCGGCGCGCTGCTGTTCTTCGCGCCACAGGGGTACGTGCTGTGGGGCCTCGGCGCCATCCTGGCAGTCTCGAACGTCGCCGGCGGCTACATCGGCGCGCGCACCGCCATCCGCGGCGGCAGCAAGCTCATCCGCTGGGTCTTCCTCATCGTCGTGAGCGTGCTCTTCGTCAAGCTCGCCATCGACATCTGGAACGAGTACTTCGGCGGCTGAGCGCACCGCGATCCGCAGAGGGGGATGCTGCGGATCGTCGACCTCCGTGCGGGCCCGACTACTCGGTCTTGATGACCGATATCTCGAACTCCAACGTGATGCGCTCCGACACGAGCACCCCGCCGGAGTCCAGCGGCATGTTCCATTCGAGTCCGAAGTCGCGCCGCCGCAATCGGCGGCTCCCCTCGAAGCCCGCTCGGAGCACGCCGAACGCATCCGTCTCGACCCCGACCAACGAGATCGGCACCATGACCTCCTGGGTGACGTCGCGGATCGTGAGATCTCCGGTCACGGCGTACGAGCCCTCGTCGATCTCCTCGATCTTCCTGCTGACGAACGTGATGTCCGGCCAGCGATCCACGTCGAAGAAGTCCGCGCTGCGCAGATGCTCGTCACGCTTCGCGTTCCGGGTGTCGACGCTCGACGCTCTCACCGTCAGCGTGGCCTCGGACCTCGAGAGGTCGTCGGCGTCGACCAGAAGCTCGCCCTCGACGTCATTGAACGCCCCTCGCACCGTCGTGATCATGGCGTGACGCGCCGAGAACCCGATACGGGTGTGCTCCGGGTCGAACGCCCATACTCCATTCACTTGCTCGACATCGATCATCGCTCCCCAATCGTGGATTCCCCCCAGCCACGCACCCGCCAGAAGCAGGAAGACGCGGAACCACGCACAACGCGCAGCCAATCGGCACGATACCTGCGCGTGACGGGACTCCCCGCCAAAACGCTGGCGGCGGGCGAAAAGGAGAATGCGGATTAGCAGCGAGCGCCCGCAGAGGCCGCCTAGCTCTTCGTCTGCTCCGAGTAGGGCACGTGCATGGCGTGCGCCGCATCCGAGATGCTGCTCGCGAGCGACGGGTAGACGGCCCACGCGCGCGCAACCTGGTCGACCGTGAGGCGCTGCTCGATCGCGATCGACAGTGGCAGCACGAGCTCTGAAGCGCGCGGCGCGACGATGACGCCGCCGATGACCGTGCCGAGATCGTTGCCCGCGATGAGCTTCACGAAGCCGTCGCGGACACCCTGCATCTTGGCACGAGGGTTCTCGCTCAGCGGCAGCTTGTAGACGCGCCCCTCCCGGGTGCCGTCCTCGATCGAGCGCTGCTGCCAGCCGACGGTCGCGATCTCCGGGTACGTGAAGATGTTCGACGCCACGTTGCGGAGGTTGATGGGACGCACCTCGTCACCCAGCGCGTGGAAGACCGCCGTGCGCCCCTGCGTGGACGCGACGGACGCGAGCGGGAAGAACTCCGTGCAGTCGCCCGCCGCGTAGATGTTCGGCACAGAGGTGCGGGCGACGCGGTTGACGCGGATGTGGCCGGAGGGCGTGACCTCGACGCCGGCGCCTTCCAGGCCGATGCCCGAAGTGTTCGGGATGGAGCCGACCGCGATGAGGCAGTGCGAGCCGCGCACCTCTCGCCCGTCGTCGAGCGTCGCCACGACCTCGTCGCCGTCGCGGACGACGGTCGCCGCGCGGGACTTGGACAGAACTGTCATGCCGCCCCGCTTGAAGACGTCCTCGATCACGTCAGCCGCGTCCGCGTCCTCGTTGGGAAGCACGCGGTCGCGGCTCGAGACGAGCGTGACCTTCGCGCCCAACGCCGAGTAGGCAGAGGCGAACTCGGCGCCCGTGACACCGGATCCGACGACGATGAGATGGCTCGGCATCTCCTTGAGGTTGTACAGCTGAGTCCAGGTGAGGATGCGCTCGCCGTCCGGCTTGCACGAGTCGAGGGTGCGCGGGCGAGCGCCCACCGAGATGACGGCGGAGTCGAACTCGATGCGATCGAAGTCCTGCCCACCGGAGCCCGTGCCCACCGTGACCGCCGAGTTGCCGTCGAGCTTGCCCTCGCCCTGGATGACGTTGACGCCCGCCGCCTCGAGGGTGCGCTGCATGTCATCCGACTGGTTCTGAGCGAGACGCAGCAGACGCTTGTTGAGCTTCGAGAGGTTCACCGCCACCTCCGGCTTCAGCGGCTTGCCGCTGTCACCCTTCGCGAAAAACTGCACGCCCAGCTCGCCGGACTCGCGGATCGCCGTCGCAGCCTCCGCACTCGCGATGAGGGTCTTCGACGGAACGACGTCGGTGAGGACTGCGGAGCCGCCGACGCCGACGCGCTCGACGAGAGTGACTTCCGCGCCGAGGCGGGCGGCCGACAATGCGGCTTCGTACCCGCCTGGCCCCCCGCCGACGACGACGATGCGGTGCTTGCGATCAAAAGGCGTGGCCATGAGCCCATTCTCCTCCTCCCGCATGAACCCGCCAAACCGGGCCGGTATCCGAGCCGTTTCCGGGCACGCGCGGAGTTGATCAGCCCTTGCTCCCCGTTCGCCGCGCCACGGTCGCTACGCTGGTGAGCATGTCTACGCACGAAGCAGCCTCGATCGACGACCCAGCCACCTCACCCTTCGAGTTCGCGCAGGCAGCTGCCGCGGTCATCGCCGAGAAGACGGGTGTCGAACGCCACGACATCGCGCTCACGCTCGGCAGCGGATGGGGCCAGACCGCCGACCTGCTCGGTGAGACGATCGCGACCATCCCGGCCGACGAGGTGCCCGGGTTCGCGAAGTCCGACATCCCCGGTCACTCCGGGACCCTCCGCTCCATCCGCCTCGCGAATGGCAAGCACGCGCTGGTCATCGCCGCGCGCACCCACTACTACGAAGGCAAGGGTGTGCGCCGGGTCGTGCACTCCGTGCGCACCGCCGCCGCCACCGGCGCCTCCGTCATGATCCTCACGAACGGCGCAGGCGGGGTGCGGCCCGAGTGGGGCCCCGGCACGCCGGTGCTGATCTCGGACCACATCAACCTCACGGCCGACTCCCCCCTCGAGGGCGCGACCTTCATCGACCTCACCGACCTGTACTCCGCACGCCTCCGCGAGCTGGCGCTCACGGTGCGCGAACTCGACGAGGGCGTCTACGTGCAGTTCCGCGGCCCGCACTACGAGACACCCGCCGAAGTGAAGATGGCGCGCACGATCGGCGGCGACATCGTCGGCATGTCGACCGCGCTCGAGGCGATCGCCGCACGCGAGGCGGGTATGGAGGTCCTCGGCATGTCGCTCATCACGAACCCCGCCGCCGGCGTCTCGCCGAACCCGCTCAGCCACACCGAGGTGCTCGAGGCGGGCAAGGCGGCAGAAGCCGACCTCGCCGAGCTGCTGTCGCAGATCGTGGTGAAGCTCTGATGAGCGGCCTCGCACGCCAACTCCAGGTCGCCCTGCGACACAACGCGATCGCGTGGCGCGACCAGGACCCCGACGAGGTCACGCGCGCCGAGCTGCAGCAGCTGCTCGACGCCGCAGGCGACGTCTCGCCCGAGCTCACCGCCATCGAAGACACCGACACGAGCGAGCGAGCGATCGCCTGGCGCGACCTGCACGACCGGTTCTCGGCACGTCTGGCCTTCGGGACCGCAGGTCTCCGCGGCAGGCTCGGAGCCGGACCCAACCGCATGAACCGGGTGCTCGTCGCCCAGGCCGCGCGTGGCTTCGCCGACTTCCTGCTCGCGCGCGAGGAGTCGCCATCCATCGTGATCGGCTACGACGCCCGCAACAACTCGAAGCGGTTCGCCGAGGACACCGCCGAGATCATGCAGGCCGCAGGCGTGGCCGCGACGATCCTGCCGAGGCAGCTGCCGACGCCTGTGCTGGCCTTCGCGGTCCGCCGCCTCGCCGCATCCGCTGGCGTCATGGTCACCGCCTCGCACAACCCGAAGTGGGACAACGGCTACAAGGTCTACCTCGGCGGCGCCGATGACGGTTCGCAGATCGTCGCACCCGTCGACGCCGAGATCGCCGCGGCCATCGGCGCCGTCGCGGCCGGCACGACCGTGCCCGAGATCCCGCGGTCCGGCGACTACGCCACGGCGGACGAGTCGATCGTCAGCGAGTACGTGTCGGCGACCGCTGCGCTGCTGCGCGGAACGCCGAGCGATGTCCGCTTCGTCTACACGCCCCTGCACGGCGTCGGATGGGAGACCTTCCGCGCCGTCATCGCCGAGCTCGGCATCGCCGAACCGGTGGTCGTCGCGCAGCAGGTCGAGCCGGACGGAGCCTTCCCAACCCTCGACTTCCCGAACCCCGAAGAGCCCGGCGCCCTCGACCTCGCCTACGAGACGGCGGATGCGGCCGGCATCGACCTCGTCATCGCCCACGACCCCGACGCCGACCGTCTTGCGGTCGCAGTGAAGGACGCAGCCGGGTGGCGCCGATTCGGCGGCAACGACATCGGCAAGATCCTCGGCTGGCGCGCCGCCGAGCAGGCGAAGGCGGACGGCGTGCACGGCACGCTTGCGACCTCCGTCGTCTCCGCCCCGGCGCTCGGGCGCATCGCGCACGAGTACGGGCTCGACTACGCCGAGACCCCGACGGGATTCAAGTGGATCTCGCGCGCCCCGAACATCCTCTACGGCTACGAGGAGGCCCTCGGCTACCTCGTCAACCCCGAGACCGTGCACGACAAGGACGGCATCTCGGCGTCCGTCGCGATCCTCGAGCTCATCATCGGCCTGCAGACCGAGGGACGCTCGCTCATCGATCACGACGACGCGTTCGCCGAGCGGTTCGGCACGTTCGTGTCGACACAGGTGTCGGTGCGCTTCGACGACATCACCGAGATCCCACGCGTCATGGCCGTGCTGCGCAGCCACACCCCGAGCGAGGTCGGCGGTGTCGAGGTGCTCGAGACCGGCGACCTGTCCGGCGACGAGGTGCCCATCGACCTGCTCCGCTACCAGCTCGCAGACGGCACCCGCGTCATGGTGCGCCCGTCGGGCACCGAACCCAAGATCAAGGTCTACGTCGACGCGTCGAGCGAGGAAGGCTCGCCCGCGGAACGAGCGGCCGACGCCGAATCGAAGGCCGCTCGCGCCGGGGAAGCCCTGCGAATCACCCTCACCACCGCGTAGACACCGCAGCGCACGTATCGGGAGCCCCTCGGGATGGAGATCCTTCCATCCCGAGGGGCTCCCGTCGTTCTTGCGCCGCTGTGCCTCTCCCTCGAACCTTCCGGCCGCATCCCGCGCCTCGCATCCACTTCGGGATGGGAACCTCGCAGTCTTGCGGGAAACTTCCCACAACGAAGCGAGGTTCCCATCCCGAAAGCGCGGACGGGGCCCGTCGCGAGCTTCCCGGCCCGAGGCGACCTTCCCTGCCCGGCGCTCCCTGCTCGCCCGACAGCGGCGTTTCGGGATGGGTTCCACGCTTCAAGGTGGGTTGCAACCCATCCGCGTGCGCGAAACCCATCCCGAATACGCACCGAGCAGAGTCCGGTCACGCACATCCACGCTCGCACCACCCACCCCAGACTTCGGGATGGGAACCTCGCAGTCTTGCGGGAACCTTCCCACAACGAAGCGACTTTGCCATCCCGAAACTCCGGGCGAGGCCCGAGTCGACCTTCCTGACCCGATGGCATCGTTTCGGGATGGGTTTGACGCACGCAGATGGGTTGCAACCCATCCGCGTGCGCGAAAGCCATCCCGAGTCCGGGGAGGCGCGTGGATGCGGCGCGTCAGGAGGCGTGGGCGAGTTCGCGCTGCAGCAGCGAGCGCTTCACGTCGACACCCCATGCGAAGCCGCCGAGGGTGCCGTCTGACCGCAGGACCCGGTGGCACGGCACGAACAGTGCCGGCGCGTTGCTGGCGCAGATGCTCGCTGCCGCCCGCACGGCCGTCGGACGACCGAGGGCTGTCGCGAACTCCGTGTAGGTGAGCGGATGCCCGGCCACGATGTCCCGCAGGCCGCGCCAGCCCTGCATCCGGAACTCCGCGCCGAACTGGGCGACGGGAACGTCATCGATGGCGTCGAGCTGGCCCTCGTAGTACGCCCGGACGGCGTCGGATGCGGCACTGCGTCCGCGGGTGAGGACCGTCGGCCTGGCCTTCGGCGTGATGCGGGCCACGACGAGCTGTTCGTCGTCGCTCCACCCGGACGAGAGGACCGCGCCGTCGCTCTCGCGGGCGACGATCGTGAATGGGCCGTCCGGCGTGCCGAACGTCTCGATGACGGCCTGCTTCTCAGCATTGGATGTCGGCGCGACGTCGACGGCGTGTGTGCGGCCGACCGCAGTCGCTCGTGGGTTCTCGTGTGTGCTCATGCTGGTTGCTCCGTGCTGCGAGGTTGAGGTGCGGTCTGGGGTGCGGCGGCGGAAGCCGCGGGCGGTTGCTCGGCGGTCTCAGTCCTGTTGGTGTTCTTGGCGACGGCCCGCGCGCTGGGCGGTTCCGCTCCCCAGAGGTGGAGCGAGAGGTAGCTGCGCCACGGCCTGAACTGCTCTGCTATCGAGGTGAGGTCTTTTGGTTCCGATGGGAGGCCGAGGGCTCTTGCTCCGCTGCGCAGGGCGACGTCACCGGTGAGCAGCACGTCAGGGTTTCCGAGCACGCGCATGCTCACGTAACCGGCTGTCCAGTCGCCGATGCCTCGAAACGCGGTCAGCGCCGAGTGCTGTTCCGCGGCGTCGTCGCCGTGCGAGAGACGCAGCTGTCCGCCGGCGATCGCCTCGGCGACGTTTGTGATCGTCGCTGAGCGCGCGCGGGGGCCGGCGAACGACTCCTCACCGAGCTCTGCGATGGCGGATGCGCTCGGGAAGAGCCGAGTCACGCGGCGGCCCGGGACCTGCCCGGTCGCGGCGGCGGCGGTAGCGCTACCCGCCGCGTCCATCTCGTCCGGTCGGCGATCGTCGCCATCCGGCACCAGCGCCGCGCCCGCTCGCGCCGTCAGGCGGCTGAGCGCTGTGCGGGCCGCGGAGACGGTGATCTGCTGTCCGATGATCGCGCGGAACAGCATCTCGTCGGGGTCCACCGCTCCGGGAAGACGCCTGCCGGGGCGCAGGCGCACGCGCTCCGCGATGCCGGGATGCACGGAGAGGGCCGCGTCGATCGCGGCCGGGTCAGCGTCCAGGTCGAAGAGACGGCGCACGCGGGTGACAAGCGTCTGCAGGTCGCTGAGGTCGGTCAGCTGAGCCCGGAGGCGGAGCGACGAGGGCTGCGAGCCCCCCGCATCCACGCTGAACCATGCTGGTCCGCCTGGCAGCAGGAGACTGCGCTCGTAGCTGTGCCCCGTCGCGATCTCCACGCCGTCGATGGCGCGCTCCCCCAGCCAGGTGAAGACTCCGGCGGCGTCGTACGGTTCGCGGTAGGCGAGCGCAAGGGTCAGCGGGACCCCACCGGCACCGAGAGCCGGGCCGCCCTCCTCGACACGGCCGCTGCCTGCTCGCATCCTCGCTGATCGGCCCCGTGAGGCGTCCCGCACCTGCGTGGGCGTCAGCTGGAAGACCTCCTGCACGGTCTCGTTGAACTGCCGGACGCTCGCGAACCCCGCCGCGAAGGCCACGTCGGCGAGGGGGAGGTCGGTGGCGCCGAGCAGGGTCGCCGCGGTCCTCGCCCGCTGTGCGCGGGCGAGGGACAAGGGCCCCGCGCCGAGCTCGGCTGCGAGCACACGACCCAGGTGGCGAGCGGAGTAGCCGAGCCGCGCAGCCAGGCCGGGGACGCCCTCGCGCTCGACGACGCCGTCGGCGATGAGGCGCATCGCGCGAGCTGCGACATCGCCACGCAGGTTCCAGGCGGGGTCGCCGGGAGCCGCATCAGGCAGGCAGCGCTTGCACGCCCGGTAGCCGGCCTCGTGTGCCGCGGCGCTGGTCGCGTAGAACGTGACGTTCTCCCGGTGCGGCGTGCGCGCGGGGCAGCTCGGTCGGCAGTAGATGCCGGTCGAGCCGACGGCCGTGATGAACTGGCCGTCGAAGCGGCGGTCCTTGGCGAGGATCGCTCGGTACCGGTCGTCTCCGGTCAGGTTGGTGCTTGCCATGCGATGAGTCTGGCAGGTTCAGACCGCGTCCACTCGCGGGAATCGGACACGACGGTGGGCGATCGGTGGCGACCGGTCACGGTCCACGTCGGTGACCTCGCAGCGGACGGCGGGCGCCCGCAGCGCAGGCGTCAGGCGATGGCGAGCCCGGCAGCCACGAGGCGCGGCTTGAGCAGCTCGACAAGCGACTCGGGCGACGCGGCGGCGACGAGCTCGCCGAGGACGACCTCGTTGTCGAAGACCTTCGCGAGCGCGGCGATGAGCTGCAGGTGCTCGGATGCGCTCGTCGCGGTCATGCCGACGACGACCCTCACCGGGTCGTAGCGCGCATGTCCGAAACCGACGCCTTCTGGGTAGGTGATGACGGCGAGACCGTTCTGGATGGTCTCCTCGCCGGGTCGCGCGTGCACGAGTGCGACCCCGGGGCCGACGACGACGTACGGACCGAAGCGCTCGATGACACGCACCATGTTGCTCGTGTACCCGCGCTTCGCGAATCCACGCTCGGCAAGCAGCTCGCCCATCTGGCCGACGGCCTGGCGCCAGTCGAGGGCGTGTGCTGCGAGCCGCACACTGGTGGGGTCGAACTGCAGCTCAGGCGTCTCCTGCGCGCTCATGCTCCTGCCTCGTCGAACCCTTCGCTCACGATCTCCGCCAGCTCTTCGCGGTCTTCGATCGGCAAGAAGGCGCCTTCTGCGGCGTTCAGCTGGAAGGTCTCCAGATCTGCGAGGTCGTAGTCGAAGGTGTCCGCGAGCAGCGTCAGCTCTCGGGAGATGCTCGTCGCGCTCATGAGGCGGTTGTCGGTGTTGACGGTCACCGTGAACCCGAGCTGGTAGAGCAGGTCGAAGGGGTGGTCTTCGATGCTCTCACCCCACGCGGCGATGGCACCGGTCTGCAGGTTCGAGGATGGGCTGAGCTCGAGCGGGATGCGGCGGTCGCGCACCCACTGCGCGAGTCGCCCGAGCGACACGTACGTGCCGTCCTCGTCTTCACCTTCGAGGTCGATGTCTTCCGCGATGCGCACACCGTGGCCGAGACGCAGGGCGTGCGCGTCGAAGATGGCGCTCTCGATGGAGTCGAGTCCGGCGGCCTCGCCGGCGTGCACCGTCGCGGGGAAGCGCTCCGACATGAGGTAGTCGAAGGCCTCCTGCAGGTTCGTGGGCGGGAAGCCGTCTTCAGGGCCGGCGATGTCGAAGCCGACGACACCCTGTTCGCGGTGGCGGACGGCGAGCTTTGCGATCTCGAGGCCGTTGCCCGCGTGGCGCATCGCGCTGACCAGCTGGCCGATGCGGATGCGCTTGCCGTGCGAGCGCACGTCGTCGATGCCCTCGTTGATGCCTGCCTGCACCGCGTTGACCGCGTCGTCCAAGCTCAGGCCGCGCTTGAGATGCTGTTCGGGAGCCCAGCGGACTTCGCCGTAGACGACGCCGTCGGCGCCGAGGTCGTTGACGAAGTCGCGGGCGACGCGGCGAAGGCCGTGCGCGGTCTGCATGACGGCCGTGGTCACGTCGAAGGTCTTCAGGTATTCGACGAGCGAGCCGGAGTCGGACTGGTCGGCGAACCAGTTCGAGAGCTCCGGTGCGTTTGTTGCGGGGAGCTCGAGGCCGATCTCGTCGGCCAGCTCGATGATCGTCTGAGCACGCAGGCCGCCGTCGAGGTGGTCATGCAGCGACACCTTGGGCAGCGTACGGATGTTGGTGCCGTCTCGCAGCGTGAAATCGCCCTCGTCGTATGGCGCGGAGCTCTGCACAGACACGGTGTTCCCCTTCGAATGTGGCCGCGATCCAGAAAATGCGGCCGTCCAGAGCCATGATTCTATCTGGCGGAGGCAACCGGCGCGCGACCTGGCGTGGCGGTGTGGAGAAGGTTTCCCTTCTCCACACCGCGAGCCCGACTACTCCGCGCCGACGCGGCCAGCGATGAGCGGACCGCCGGTGAGGATCTCCGAGCCGGCGTCGCCGATCTCGTACGCCCCCTCGAGCGCCTCGAGGGCACGCGGGAAGCGGGCGGCATCCTCGGCCGAGAGCGTGAAGAGCACGTCCCCCTTCTTCACGGCATCGCCCGGCTTCGCGGCGAGGTCGATGCCTGCCGAGTGGATGACCGGGTCCTGCTTGCGCGCGCGTCCGGCTCCCAGGCGCCAGGCCGCGATGCCGAACGGCAGCGCTTCCTGGCGGACGAGCACACCGTCGCGGTCGGCGCGGACGTCGTGCGTCTCGCGCGCGACGGGCAGCGCCCCATCCGGGTCGCCGTCCTGCGCCGAGACCCACCGGCGCCACACATCCATCGCCGCGCCGTTCTTCAGCGCACCTTCGACGTCGGCGTCCGGCTGCCCCGCGAGGCGGAGCATCTCGCGAGCCAGCTCGACCGTGAGCTCGACGACGTCGGCGGGGCCGCCGCCGGCGAGCACCTCGACCGATTCGCGCACCTCGTTGGCGTTGCCGATCGCGAGCCCGAGCGGGACGTTCATGTTCGTGAGCAGCGCCGAGGTGCGCACACCGGCATCCTCGCCGAGCGCGACCATCGTCTCGGCGAGCGCACGCGAACGCTCGATGTCGCCCATGAAGGAGCCGGAGCCGAACTTCACGTCGAGCACCAGCGAATCGGTGCCCTCGGCGATCTTCTTCGACATGATGCTCGAGGCGATGAGCGGGATGCACTCGACGGTTCCCGTGATGTCGCGGAGCGCGTAGAGCTTCTTGTCGGCTGGAGCCAGGCCTGCACCGGCTGCGCAGATGACGCCGCCGATCTCCTGCAGGAGGGTAAACATCTCCTCGTTGGAGAGCTCGGCACGCCAGCCGGGGATGGCCTCGAGCTTGTCGAGGGTGCCACCCGTGTGGCCGAGTCCGCGGCCCGAGAGCTGCGGCACGGCGACGCCGAAGGAGGCGACGAGCGGCATGAGCGGGAGCGTGATCTTGTCGCCGACACCTCCCGTGGAGTGCTTGTCGACCGTGACCTTGCCGAGCCCGTCGAAGTTCATCCGCTCACCCGACGCGATCATGGCGAGCGTCATGTCGCGGATCTCGGTGCGCTCCATGCCGTTGAGGAAGATGGCCATCGCCATCGCCGCCATCTGCTCGTCACCCACGTAGCCGTTGGCGTAGCGCGAGATGAGCCAGTCGATCTCGGGCGTCGACAGCAGACGACCGTCGCGCTTCGCCTTGATGAGGTCGACGGCGTCGAACGCCTCGACTGCGGACTGGGCGGGGGTGGAGCTCATTTGATCCCTTCGAGATCTCTGGGGCCGAACGCGTCCGGCAGTACCTGGTCGATGGTGCGTATGCCCGAGACGGTGTCGAGGAGCATCCCCGGTGCCGAGAACTCGTACAGCAGCTGGCGGCAGCGGCCGCACGGCATGATGACGTCGCCGTCGCCGTTGCAGCATGTGAAGGCGACGAGCTTGCCGCCGCCGCTCGCCTGGAGTGCCGAGACGAGTCCGCACTCAGCGCAGAGGCCGACCCCGTAGCTCGCGTTCTCGACGTTGCAGCCGACGACGATGCGACCGTCGTCGACGAGCGCGGCCGCGCCGACGGAGTAGTTCGAGTAGGGCGCGTACGCCTTCGTCATGATGTCGCGCGCAGCCTCGCGGAGGGTCGCCCAGTCGGGCTCGAGCGCTTCGGTTCCTGTTGCCGTCATGGCTGCACCTATGCCTTCACGTAGGGTTTGCCCGCCGCGGCGGGGCCTCGGGACTGGCCGACGAAACCGGCCACGGCGAGGATCGTCACGATGTACGGGATCATCGCCATGAACTCGGGCGGGATGTTCGCCCCGACCTGGCTCACGAGGGTCTTGAGGTTCGAGGCGAAGCCGAACAGCAGCGCGGCGAGGGTCGCGTAGACCGGGTGCCAGCGGCCGAAGATGAGGGCGGCGAGGGCGATGTAGCCCTGGCCGCTCGTCATCTCCTGGCTGAACGAGCCGACGCTGCCGAGCGTGAAGAAGCTGCCGCCCGCGCCGGCGATGGCGCCGGAGAGCAGGACGTTCCAGAAACGCGTCTTGTTGACCTTGATGCCGACCGTGTCGGCCGCCTTCGGGTGCTCGCCGACGGCGCGGAGGCGCAGCCCCCAGCGGGTCTTGAAGAGCGCGAAGGTGAGGACGGGCACCGTGATGAACATCAGGTACACGATGAACGTGTTGTCGAACAGCAGCGGCCCGATCACGGGGATGTCGCTCAGCAGCGGGATCGCGAAGCGCGGGTACTTCTCGTTCTGCGCGATGGTGTTGAGGAACCCGCTGTCGCGCGTCATGACGCCCGAGTAGAGGAAGTTCGTCAGTCCGATCACGAGCATGTTGATGACGACACCGACGACGACCTGCTCGACCAGGTAGCGGATCGAGAAGACGGCGAGGATGAGCGAGACGAGCATGCCGGCGAGGATCGCGCCGAGGAGGCCGAGGAACGGGTTGCCCGTCATCGAGCCGATCAGCGCTGAGGTGAAGGCGCCGGCGAGGAGCTGGCCTTCGATGGCGATGTTCACGACGCCGACGCGCTCGGAGACGAGGCCCGCCATCGAGCCGAAGATGAGCGGGGTCGAGATCGCGAGCGTTCCCGTGAGCAGCCAGGTGAGCGGCACGTTGGCGTTCGCGCCGATGAAGACGATGAGCGCCCACACCCAGAGGATGCCGAAGACGACCATGACCCACATGGGCAGCTTCGCCCCTGCGGCCGTGCGGAGGAAGGCGACGACGGTGATGCCGGCGAGGATCACGCCGATCACGAGGTTCGTGACCATGGTCGGGAGGACCAGCGGGTCGAACTTGATGGGCACGCCGTCCGAGTTCAGGTCGATCGTGCTCGAGGCACCGGCAGGTGCGAGAAGCCCGAAGACCACGAGCACGAGTGCACTGAAGAAGGCGTACGCGATGGGGGCCTTCCAGCTGCGCGTCGTGCGGACCTCAGCCTTGGTGCTCGCGCCCACCGGGATCTGCTCCTCGGTGCTCGGCGTCACTGCGGTCATGCGTTCACCTCGTTCTTCGTGCCGTTGCTGCCCTTGCCTGTGCCGTCCTTCGTGCTCGACGGCCCGTCATCCTTCCCTTCCCTCGACGCGCGGATGCGGTCGAGCAGGCGGATGCCGGAGGGCTTCGGCAGGCGGAAGATCGCACGGATGAGCGGAGGTGCCGCGATGAAGAGCACGATGAGGCCCTGGATGACGGCGACGATGTCGATCGGGATGCCCTCGACGACCTGCATCGGGAAGGAGCCGGCCTTGAGCGCGCCGAAGAGGAGACCGGCGAGGATGATGCCGACGGGGTGGCCCGCACCGAGGAGCGCGACTGTGATGGCATCGAAGCCGATGCCCGCGTGGACGCCGGGGTCGTAGCCGGCGGTGGCGCGGCCGAGCACCTGCGTGGCGCCCGCGAGGCCGATGAACGCACCGGCGATGGCCATCGTGAGGAACGTGATGAAGGCGACATTGATGCCTGCAGTGCGAGCGGCACTCGGGTTGAGGCCGACGGCCCGCACCTTGAAGCCGATCGTCGTGCGCTCCATGATCCACCAGTAGACGAAGGCGGCGATGATCGCGAGGATGAAGCCCCAGTCGGCGGCGCCCACGAGATCGGGCAGCTGCGCCGACTCGACGATGGGCTTGGCCTTCGCGTTTCCGCCGGCGCCTTCCGCCTGGAAGACGGGGGTCTTGAGCAGGTACGTGAGGCCCCAGAACGCGATCCAGTTGAGCATGATCGTGACGATCACCTCGTGCGTTCCGGTCTGCGCCTTCAGCCAGCCGGCGATGCCGGCCCAGATCGAGCCGCCGACGATGCCGGCGAACGCTGCGACGAGCACGTGCACGACGAAGGGAAGCTGCAGGCTCGCGCCCACGAAGCCGGTGAAGAGCGCGGCGATGAGGATCTGGCCCTGACCACCGATGTTGAACAGGCCAGCGCGGAACGCGAACGCGACCCCGAGGCCGGCCGTGATGAGCGGCGTCGCCCACATGAGCGTGTTCGTCAGCGGAACGAATCCGTTGCGGGGCGAGTAGACCGCACCCTCCCACAGCGCGCGGAACGCACCGCCGATGACACCGCCCGCGGCGGCGAAGAGGTCCATCGGCCGGGAGAAGAAGTACCCGGTCGTCTCGAGCACATCGTCGCTCGTGAAGACGACGAGGAGCGAGCCGATGAGCAGCGCGAGGACGATCGCGAGGATGGAGCGCAGCGGCCCACCCCCGAGGATGTCGCGCCAGAGGCCGTGCCACGGCGACTGCTCGCTCGCGGTGACCGGCACCTGCGTGCCGGGTGGTGGCGGCGTCTCGGCCGTCACGTTCTGGAGCTGGCTCATACTTCGACCCCCGCCATCATCTGGCCGAGCACGTCGCGAGACGTCTCCGGTCCAACGATTCCCATGCTCTTGCCCTGGTACATGACCATGATCCGATCCGCCAATTGCACAACCTCGTCGAGCTCGGTCGACACGATGATGACCGGGATGCCCGAGTCGCGGACGCGCACGATCTGCTCGTGCACGAACTCGATCGATCCGACGTCGAGACCGCGCGTCGGCTGCGAGGCGATGAACATCCGCAGGTCCCGGCCGAGCTCGCGCGCGAGCACGACCTTCTGCTGGTTGCCGCCGGAGAGTCGGCCGACGGCCGTCTCGATGGAGGGCGCCCTGACGTCGAAGTCCTTGACGTTCTTCTCGGCGAAGGCCGTGATCTCCCGCAGGTTCAGCGCGATCCCGTTTGAGAACGGTGCGCGGTCGGCGCGGTCGAGCACGAGGTTCTCGGCGATCGTGAAGTCGCCGACGATGCCATCTTCCGTGCGGTCTTCCGGCACGAAGCCGAGCCCGGCATCCAGCGTCTTCTTGACCGTCTGCCCGATGAGCTCGCTGCCGTCGAGGCTGATCGAGCCGAGCGCCTTCTTGTGGAGGCCGAGGATGGCCTCCGTCAGCTCGGTCTGCCCGTTTCCCTGCACGCCGGCGATCACGAGGATCTCGCCCTCGCGGACCTCGAAGCTGAGGTCGTCGACCTGCTTGGCGCCGACCTCGTCGAAGACCGTCAGCTCGGAGACGACGAACGTCGTCTCCCCCAGCTTCGGAGCTTCCTTGTCGACGTCGAGGTCGACGGCGCGGCCGACCATCTTCGCCGCGAGCTCCTCGTTCGACTCGCTCGGGAGTGCCGTGCCGACGACCTTGCCGCGGCGGATGACGGTGATGCGGTCTGCGACCTTGCGGACCTCGCGCAGCTTGTGCGTGATGAAGACGATGGACGTGCCCGCTTTGCGCAGCTGGTCCATGATGACGATCAGCTCGTCGGTCTCCTGGGGCGTGAGCACGGCGGTGGGCTCATCCAGGACGAGGATCTTCGCGTCTCGCGAGAGCGCCTTGATGATCTCGACGCGCTGCTGCGCGCCGACGGGCAGGTGCTCGACCAGCGCATCCGGATCGATGTTGAAGCCGAACTGCGCTGAGAGGTCACGGACCTTCTGGCGGGCGCTGTCGATGTCGAGGACTCCGGCGCCGTTGGCCGGCTCGTGGCCGAGCATGAGGTTCTCCGCGACCGTGAAGACGGGGATGAGCATGAAGTGCTGGTGGACCATGCCGATGCCGGAGGCCATGGCGTCACCCGGCCCGGAGAAGTGCTGGACGGCGTCGTCCAGCAGGATCTCGCCCTCGTCGGCCTGGTACAGGCCGTAGAGCACGTTCATCAGGGTCGACTTGCCAGCACCGTTCTCGCCGAGGAGCGCATGGATCTCGCCCTCCTCGATGGTGAGGTTGATGTTGTCGTTGGCCGTGAAGGCACCAAATCGCTTGGTGATGCCTCGAAGCTCGAGTTTCATAGCGGTCCACTTCGCTGTGCGGTAGTGCGGGATACGGCCTGGTGGGCCGGTCGTGCTGGAGCCGGGGCGGCGGGTGGCCGCCACCGACTCGGATTGCATGCGTAGGCATGCTACGGGGCCGCCGCGAGTTGCGCGACGGCCCCGCATCCATGTTGTGCCTGGACGTCAGTCCAGATGCCGGAGGGTCAGACCTTTGGTGAGGAAGGCGACAGGTCCGGGTACTTGCCGTCGATGACTTCCTGCTTCAGGGCGTCGATCTCGTCGAGCGTGCCTTCGGGCAGCGAAGACTCGAAGGCGCCGAAGCCCGAGAGGCTGACACCCTCGTTCTCGAGGACGCCCGTGTAGGTCGTGCCGCCCTCGAAGGTGCCGTCGACGCTCTGGGAGATGGCGTCGAGAACGGTGACGTCGAGTCCCTTCATGATCGAGACGAGGATGATGTCCGCGTACTGCTCGTCAGCGATGGCGAGGTCGGAGTCGACGCCGAGGATGACAGCGTCCTGGCCGCCTTCGCGGATCGCTTCTGCTGCGCCCTGGTAGAGGGGGCCGCCGACGGGGAGGATGACGTCTGCGCCCTGGCTCAGGAAGCCGGTGGAGATCTCCTTGGCACGGGAGACGTTCGTGAAGTCATCGACGAACGAGCCCTGCTGCGAGTCGACGTCCCAGCCGATGACCTTGACGTCCTTGCCCTTGGCCTCGTTGAAGTGCTTGACGCCGTTGGCGAAGCCGTCCATGAAGATCGTGACGGTCGGGATGGCGGCGCCGCCGTAGGTGGCGACCGTGCCCGTCTTCGAGTACGCAGCTGCTGCGTAGCCCGCGAGGAACGCAGCCTGCGCTGTGTCGTAGTTGAGCTCGAGCACGTTCGGGATGCCGAGGCCTTCGACGTCGACGATCGCGAAGTCGACCTCTGGGTTCGCCTCGGCGGCGGCAGCCGTCGCGTCGGCCAGCTTGAAGCCGACGGGAACGATGATGTTGCAGCCCTGGTCGACCATGGTCGTCAGGTTGGCCGCGTAGTCGTCCGGTGTCGCCGACTCTGCCTCGAGCACGCTGACTCCGAGCTCGGACTCCGCGTTCTCGAGACCGGTGTGTGCGAGCTGGTTGAAGGAGCGGTCGTCGAACCCGCCCTCGTCAGACACCATGCACGCGGTGAAGTCGGATGCACCTTCAGCTGGCGCGTCGCCCGCGTCCGGAGCTGGGGCACAACCGGCGAGCACGAGGGCTGCGACGCCCATGGTGCCAATTGCAGCGAAGCGCTGCTTCGAAGAGATAGCCACTCTCGATCCTCCTGAGTTGGATGTCCGTCGCGCCGCAGAACGCGGAAGCCGACGAAGCTGGTGATTGCCCGAGCATAGCCGTAGCCCGGCGTCACAATACGGCCCAGATCGGAATCGAAACCCGACCGTTGCACAGTTACGAGTGTGTTTCCCGGCGCGTCGGGCGCCGATTCTCACGGGGCCGGAATCTTCCGGGCCGATCGGTCGGTGAGCGTGCTCGATCGGGTCGCAGATCCGCTCAGTTGGCGCCCGTCGGCGACGACGGCGACTCGACGACGATCTCGCCGGCCACGATCTTCGCCTTCAGATCCTCGACCTCGGCCTTCAGCTCGGCGGGGATCTTCGAGTCCCAGTCGTGGAAGGAGGAGAGCCCGACTCCGTCGTTCCCGAGCGTGCCGACGTTGTTGCCCGGCTCGAAGGTGCCATCGATGTCTGAGCCGATGACGCCGAGGATGGCCGGCTCCATCCGCTTCTCGACCGTCGTCACGAGCAGGGGGCGGTACTCCTCGCCGAGGAGCTCGTAGCCGTCGGAGTCGACCCAGATGATGCCGACGTCGCCCGCCCCGAGCGCTGCCGCAGCGGCGCCTTCACCGGCCTGGGCTGCGACGGGCATGATGATGTCTGCCCCCTGCGAGATGAGCCCCTGCGCCGTCGTCTGCGCCGCGTTCGTGTTGGTGAAGTCGTCCGTGAACGAGCCCTGCTGCGTCTTGGGATCCCAGCCGACGACACGCACCGACGCGCCCTTGGCGGTGTTGTACTGCTCGACGCCCGCCGCGAAGCCGTCCATGAACACGGTCACGGGTGGCTGGTTGCCGCCGCCGAAGGTGCCGACGACGCCCGTCTGGCTGACGCCCGCCGCGAGGTACCCGGCCAGGAACGCCGCTTGCGCGGTGTCGTGCACGATCGAGGCCACGTTCGGCCCCTCGACGACCTCGTCGACGATCGAGTACGTGATGTCCGGGTTCGCCTCGGCGGACGCCCTGGTCGCGTCGGCGAGCTCCCACCCGACCGTCACGATGTAGTCGCAGCCCTCGCCGACCATGGTCTCGAGGTTCGTCTCGTAGTCGGCCTGCGACTGCGAGACGGTCTCGCGCATCTCCACGCCGTACTCGTCCTGCGCCGCCTCGAGCGACTCGAAGACGGCCTGATTGAACGAGCGGTCCTGGATGTTGCCGCTGTTCGCGACCATGCACGCGAGGTAGTCGCTGCCAGCGGCAGCCGCATCCGTCGAGCCCGGGGCCTCCGGTGGAGCCTGGCAGGCGGTCAGGGCGAGGGTGGCGACGGCGAGGGCACCGAAGGCGCCTGGGATGCGAGAGCGAGACATGCCGGAAGAGTAGTGGGAGCCGCGCCCAGACCGCTACGCGCGTGCACGGATCGTTGTGACCGTGCACGCGCGCAGAGGAGAGGGAGGCGGACTACAGGACTTCCGGGCGCCTCGACTCCTTGATCTCGGCGACCAGCTGCTTCACCTTCTGCGCGTTGGCCGCGGTCGTGACGAGCAGCGCATCCGGCGTATCGACCACGACGATGTCCTTGATGCCGGCGATGGCGACGACTCGGTCTGTGTGGTTGACGATGAGCCCGGAGCCGTCGACGACGACGACGTTGCTCTCGTCGCCGTGCACCGTCACGCCGTTGCCGTTGGTGCTCTTGCGGAGTCGGCTCACCGCTGCGAAGTCACCCACGTCGTCCCACTGGAAGTAGCCGGGGATGACGGCGAGCTCACCGCGCGCGGCGGCCGGCTCGGCCACCGTGTAGTCGATGGCGATCTTCTCGAGACCGGGCCAGACGCGCGCCGTGACCTCGGCCTGCTGCTCGGTGCCCCAGGCATCGGCGATCTCGTTGATGCCCGCGGCCAGGACCGGGTTCGACTCGGCGAGCGCCTCCATGAGGCGGTCGACGCGCGCGAAGAACATGCCGGCGTTCCACAGGTACTCGCCAGACGCCAGGTAGCGGCGCGCGGTCGCCTCCTTGGGCTTCTCGACGAACGCGTCGACCTTGCGGGCGCTCGGTGCGGCTGGGATCTTGAGCGGCTTGCCCGCTCGGATGTAGCCGAATGCGGTCGACGGCTCGATGGGCTGGATGCCGATCGTCACGATGACGCCGGCGTCGGCAGCCTCGACGGCCTCGCGCACCGCAGCGGCAAAGCGGTCGGTTGCGCCGATGAGGTGGTCAGCGGCGAAGGAGCCGATGATGGCGTCTGGCACACGGCGCTGCAGGATCGCGGCGGCGAGGCCGATCGCCGCCGTCGATTCCCGCCCCTCGCTCTCGAGGACGATGTTCTCCTCGATGAGCTCGGGAAGCTGCGCGCGCACCTCCTTCGCGTGCGCCTCACCCGTCACGACGAGCAACCGGTCTTCAGCGCACAGCGGCGCGAGCCGGTCCCAGGTCGCCCTGAGCAGGGTCGAGCCGTTTCCGACGACGTCGTGGAGGAACTTCGGGGCTTCGGCCCGCGAGAGGGGCCAGAGTCGGGAACCGACGCCTCCCGCTGGGATCACGCCATAGAACCGATCGATCGCATCTGCCATGCGCAACACCATAGGGGAACACTGTCTCCTGCTGGTTTCGGCGTGACGATGCTGTGGATATGTCGTCGGGAACACGTCGCCAGGAGTTCACCTCGACGCCACGCTGGCCGCCTACGTTCGCGTCATGCGCATCGCGGTCGTCACCGAGAGCTTCCTCCCCACTGTCAACGGCGTGACGAACAGCGTGTGCAAGGTGCTCGACCACCTCGCACTGCGCGGTCATGAGGCGATGGTCATCACCCCGGCCGCCGGCTCGCCCAGCGAGTATCGCGGCTTTCGGGTCGTCGAGGTGCCAGCCCTCGACTACCGCCAGTTCCCGGTCGGCCTCCCCTCCCCAAGGGTGGACCGACTGCTCGCCGAGTTCGCGCCTGACATCGTGCACGCGGCGAGCCCCCTCTTTCTGGGATCGCAGGCGATCGCCGCCGCGAAGCGACGAGGCATCCCGAGCGTCGCCGTCTTCCAGACCGACGTCGCCGGGTACACGAAGCGCAACCGCCTGAGCGCCATGGAGGGCTTCGCCTGGTGGTTCATCCGCTGGCTGCACAACAACGCCGACCTGACGCTCGCGCCGTCGAGCGCGGCGCTCGGCGATCTGCGTCGCGCGAAGATCACCAACGCCACCCGCTGGGGTCGAGGGGTTGATCTCGAGACCTATCACCCGCGGAACAAGCACGAACAGGCCGTCCAGAACAGCCGCCGACGGCTTGGCGCCGAGTCGCGCACGATCATCGGCTACGTCGGCCGACTCGCGCCGGAGAAGCAGGTCGAGCGCCTCGCCTCCCTGCGCGACCTCGACGGGGTGCAGCTCGTCGTCGTGGGCGATGGGCCTTCCGAACCGAGCATCCGCAAGGCGCTCAAGGGCGTGCCCGTGCACTTCGCCGGCAGGCTCGGTGGCCGCGACCTGGCTCTGGCCTACGCCAGCTTCGACGTCTTCGTGCACACGGGAACGGAGGAGACGTTCGGCCAGACCATCCAGGAGGCGCACGCGAGCGGCCTCCCCGTCGTGGCGCCGTACGCCGGTGGGCCGATCGACCTCGTCGAGCACGGCGTCGATGGCTTCCACTTCGATCCGGACCGAGCGGGCGACCTCGACCTCAGGGGCATGCTCGAGCAGCTCGTCGATTCCCCGGGTCTTCGAGCACGCATGGGCGAGGCGGGCCGGCGGCGCGTGCTCTCCCGTTCGTGGACGAGCGTCTGCGACGAGCTCCTTGCGCACTACGCTTCCGTCATGACGGATGTGCGGCAGCCGAGCGTTCTGCCCCACGTCTGAAGGGCCAGGTCCCGCCCACGCGGCCTCGCACGAAGGAAGGTAAACCTTCCCAGCTGAAAAGCGCGGAAGGCGTAGTCTAGGCGGGTATCAACATGCCCAACGCAGTGTAGTTGGGGCCTGCCGCTCATCTTCACCTCCTCGGCGCAAGAGTCCTGAGCGGAGAACGCAACGCGACAGAAGGGCAATCCCGTGTCAGCCGTACAGACACCAGCTCCGGCGGGCTCGACAGCCCCGAAGAAGTCAGCGAAGAAGCCGCATCGCGGCGGCACGCTGTACCGGGGGAACGAGGGCATGTGGTCCTGGGTTCTCCACCGCATCACCGGCGTCTCCATCTTCTTCTTCCTGATCGTGCACGTGCTCGACACGTCGCTCGTGCGCGTCAGCCCTGAGGCTTACAACGCGGCCATCCACACCTACCAGACGCCCATCATGGGCATCGGCGAGGTCGGACTCGTGGCAGCCATCTGCTACCACGCGTTCAACGGCATCCGCATCATCCTCATCGACTTCCTGCCCGGCGGCGCGAAGTACCAGAAGCTCATGTTCTGGATCGTCATCGGCCTCTGCGTCGTCACGATGATCGGCTTCACGCCCCGCCACCTGATCAACGTGTTCAGCCACTAGGAGGGAGCTGCCATGACTATCGAAACCATCGAGTACCCGCGCTCGGCAGCTGCCGCCAAGAACAGCACGAACTGGGAGCGCATCGGATGGGCGTTCATGCGCGTCTCCGGCGTGCTGCTCGTCATCCTGATCTTCGGCCACCTGTTCACGAACCTCATGGTCGGGCAGGGCGTCGCAGCGATCGACTTCGCCTTCGTCGCCGGCAAGATGGCCGACCCGTTCTGGGTCGTCTGGGACACGCTCATGCTCGTCCTTGCGTTCATCCACGGTGCCAACGGCATGCGCACGATCATCAACGACTACGTGTCGAAGGCCAGCACGCGCCGCGCGCTGCAGGTCACGCTGTTCATCGTCACGACGGTGCTCATCGTCCTCGGCCTCCTGGTGATCTACACGTTCGACCCGTGCCCCGCCAACGGCGCCGCCGAGAACCTGCCGAGCTTCTGCCCGGCCTAGCCGCGGCGCTCGGCCACACGACTTCCACCACCTGAGAAAGAAGAGCCACAGACATATGGCAGAGAAGCTCGCTCCGACGCGCACCGTCGACGGCGTCCACTACCACCAGCACGAGATCGTCATCGTCGGCGCCGGTGGTGCAGGGATGCGCGCGGCCATCGAGGCCGCACAGGGCGCAGACACGGCTGTCGTCACGAAGCTCTACCCGACGCGCTCGCACACCGGTGCGGCCCAGGGCGGCATGGCTGCGGCCCTCGCGAACGTCGAGGACGACAACTGGGAGTGGCACACCTACGACACCGTCAAGGGCGGCGACTACATCGTCGACCAGGACTCTGCCGAGATCCTCGCGAAGGAAGCCATCGAGGCGGTCATCGACCTCGAGAACATGGGCCTGCCCTTCAACCGCACGCCAGAGGGCAAGATCGACCAGCGCCGCTTCGGTGGCCACACACGCGACCACGGCAAGGCGCCCGTCCGCCGGGCCTGCTACGCGGCCGACCGAACCGGTCACATGATCCTCCAGACGCTCTACCAGAACTGCGTCAAGCACAACGTGAAGTTCTTCAACGAGTTCTACGCGCTCGACATCGTCATGACCGAGGTCGACGGCCAGGAGGTCCCCGCGGCCATCGTCGCGCTCGAGCTCAAGACGGGCGAGCTGCACGTCTTCCAGGGCAAGGCCTTCATCTTCGCGACGGGCGGCTTCGGCAAGGTCTTCAAGACCACGTCCAACGCGCACACGCTCACGGGTGACGGCATGGGCATCGTCTGGCGCCGTGGCCTCCCGCTCGAGGACATGGAGTTCTACCAGTTCCACCCCACCGGTCTCGCTGGCCTCGGCATCCTCCTCACCGAGGGCGCACGCGGCGAGGGCGCGATCCTGCGCAACGCATCCGGTGAGCGCTTCATGGAGCGCTACGCGCCCACCATCAAGGACCTCGCACCCCGCGACATCGTCGCCCGCTCCATGGTGCAGGAAGTCCTCGACGGTCGCGGCGCCGGCCCGCACAAGGACTACGTCTACCTCGACTGCACCCACCTCGGTGCCGAGGTCCTCGAGACGAAGCTCCCCGACATCACCGAGTTCGCTCGCACGTACCTCGGCGTCGACCCCGTCACCGAGCCCGTGCCCGTGTACCCGACCGCGCACTACGCGATGGGCGGCATCCCCACGAACAACGCCGGCGAGGTGCTCTCCGACAACGAGACCGTCATCCCCGGCCTCTACGCGGCCGGCGAGTGCGCCTGCGTCTCGGTGCACGGCTCGAACCGCCTCGGCACCAACTCGCTGCTCGACATCAACGTCTTCGGCAAGCGAAGCGGCCGCAACGCCGTCGAGTACGTCAAGACCGCCGAGTTCGCTCCCCTGCCCGACGACGCCGCCGCGTTCGTGAAGAGCATGGTCGACGACCTCCAGGCATCCACCGGCACCGAGTCGGTCGCCGGCCTGCGTCGCGAGCTGCAGGAGACGATGGACAAGAACGCCCAGGTGTTCCGCACCTCGGAGACGCTGACCGAGGCGACCAAGGTCATCCACTCGCTGCGCGAGCGCTACACGCAGATCGCCGTCTTCGACAAGGGCAAGCGCTACAACACGGAGCTCCTCGAAGGCATCGAGCTCGGCTTCCTGCTCGACCTCGCCGAGGTGCTCGTCTACTGCGCCCTCAACCGCGAGGAAAGCCGTGGCGGCCACATGCGCGACGACTTCCCGAAGCGCGACGACGTCAACTGGATGCACCACACCATGGCGTACCTCACCGGCGACCGGAAGTCCCCCGACCCCGCCGACCACATCCGACTCGACAAGAAGCCCGTGCGCGTGACGCGCTACGAGCCGACCGAGCGCAAGTACTAGGAAGGGCTTCACAGAATGACTGCTGCAACAACTGAAGCACCCGAGGCGCCCATCGAGGCTCCCAAGCCGTTCACGGTGACGCTCAACGTCCGCCGCTACAGCCCCGAGACGGACACCGAGCCGTACTGGGAGGCGTTCGACGTCGAGATGTACCCGACCGACCGCATCCTCGACGCGCTGCACCGCATCAAGTGGGACCAGGACGGCTCGCTCGCGTTCCGTCGCTCCTGCGCGCACGGCATCTGCGGGTCCGATGCCATGCGCATCAACGGCCGCAACCGCCTCGCCTGCAAGACGCTCGTCAAGGACCTCGACATCTCGAAGCCCATCTACGTCGAGGCCATCAAGGGGCTCCCCCTCGAGAAGGACCTCATCGTCGACATGGAGCCGTTCTTCGAGGCGTACCGCGAGGTGCAGCCCTTCCTGAAGGCACAGGCTGAGCCCGAGAAGGGCAAGGAGCGCTTCCAGTCGATCGCCGACCGCGAGCGCTTCGACGACACCACCAAGTGCATCCTGTGCGCCGCGTGCACCACGTCGTGCCCCGTGTTCTGGACCGACGGCCAGTACTTCGGCCCCGCCGCGATCGTCAACGCGCACCGCTTCATCTTCGACTCCCGTGACGAGGACGCGAAGGTCCGCCTCGACATCCTCAACGACCGCGAGGGCGTCTGGCGCTGCCGCACGACCTTCAACTGCACCGAGGCCTGCCCCCGCGGCATCCAGGTGACGAAGGCCATCGCCGAGGTCAAGCAGGCCATGCTCAAGGGCCGCGTCTAACCGACGAGCATCCACACGCGAAGAGGGGCAGCCGAGTTCGGCTGCCCCTCTTCGCGTGTCGGCCCGTCACGTCGACGTGACTCTTGCTCCCGAGCGCGCGCCCTCCACCCTCGACCCACCGCCCCACCTAGCCTGCTCCTATGACCACACCCGGCTCACCCCACGAGACCAGCGTCGTCAAGGCGCAGACGGCCCCGGATGCGCGGGACCCTCGCAAGCCGGAGGGACTCAAACCGGTTCTCGGCCCAGCCTGGCGGTACATCCTGACGCGCGCCATTCGCGAGTTCCTCCGCGACAAGAGCACGGTGCTCGCCGCCGCGCTCACGTTCTACATGCTGCTGGGGGTCTTCCCCGCGCTGTTGGCGCTCATGTCGGTCATCGGCCTCTTCGGGCTGACGGAGGAGGCGGTGTCGTTCATCGATGAGATGTCGACCTACCTGACCGATCCGTCCTTCGCGGAGACGCTGCGGAACACGGTCGAGCAGCTCGGCGAGTCCAGCGGCGCGGGCACTGCGTTCGTGGTCGGTCTGCTCGGTGCCCTCTGGTCGGCGTCCGGGTACGTGAACTGCTTCTCGCACGCCATGAACACGGTCTACGAGATCGACGAGGGTCGCCCGTTCTGGAAGCTCCGCCCGATCATGATGATCTGGACGATCGTCCTCCTCGTGCTCATGCTGCTGATCTTCGGGATCCTGGCGCTGTCCGGACCCGTAGCCGCTGCGGTCGGCGGCCTCATCGGCCTCGGCGACGCATCGCTCGCGGTCTGGAGCTTCGCCCGCTGGCCCATCGTCCTCGCTGTCGTGATCGTGATGATCGCGGTGCTCTTCTACGGAACGCCCAACGTGAGGCTGCCGAAGTTCAAGTGGATGACGCTCGGCGCGTTCATCGCCCTCTTCGTGACGGTCGTCGCAAGCGGCGGGTTCTTCTTCTACGTCGCGAACTTCAGCAGCTACGAGCGGCTGTACGGCAGCGTCGCCGGAGTCATCATCGCGCTGCTCTGGCTGTGGATCGTCAACCTCGCTCTGCTCTTCGGCGCGCAGTGCGACGCTGAGATCGAGCGGGTGCGGGAGCTGCGCGGGGGCATCGAGGCTGAGCAGAGCATCCAGCTGCCGCCGCGCGACACGAAGGCGAGCGCGAAGAGGCTCGAGCAGATCGACAGGGACATCGCGAAGGGTCGCGAGCTGCGAAACGGTGTCGGGCTCGACTGAGCGTCTCCGCGCCGGGATGCCCACCCCGGGGTGACGGTGCGCGCGCGGCGGAGGGAACCCGCTGGGAGACGCCCGACACGGCACCCTGCGCACGCCTCAGCCGCACAGAGGTCCGCGACCTAGAATCGTGTGGTGCCCATCACTCGCACGCTCATCGACACCGCCGCCCGCTGGCCGAGCCGTACTGCGCTGGCCGGCGACGGCGAGCGCCTCAGCTACAGCGAGCTGTCCCGCTCCTGCGCCCAGGTCCGGGCAGGCGTCGAGACGCTGCTCGGCTCGTCGGAGCCCATCGCGAGCGGCGCGTCCGCCGCCGAGACCGCCGGCGTGCCGATCGTCGCGCTCTCCCTGTCGCGCGCCTTCGACGCCGCGCGCCTTCTGACGGGAGTCCTCAGCTTCCGCGCCGTCGCCGCCGTGCTCGACCCGCACTGGCCGCTCGAGCACCGACTCGAGATCCTGCGCCGCGTCGAACCGGCGCTCATCATCACCGACGACCCGGAGTTCGCCGAGCAGCTCGACGCCGCAGCCTGGGGTGCGACGGTGACGTCGCTGGCGTCGTTCGACCTGGCCGCCGCGGAAGCGCTCGCCAGACGAGGCGAGGCGGCGCCTGGCCCCGAGGTCAGGCCGCGTGACGAGCCCTTCCTGGTGCTCTTCACGTCGGGCACCACCGACCTCCCCAAAGGGTTCCTGCGCACGCGCGGCAGCTGGGACCACAACGTCGGCATCAGCCGACGGTACCTCGGCACCGCCGACGGCCGCTCGACGATCGCGCCTGGCCCACTCTCCTACAGCCTCACGCTGTACGCGCTTGTCGAGGTGCTCGGGACGGGTGGTTCGCTCCACCTGCAGAGCGGGTTCGATGCGCGAGCGGCTTCGCGCACCATCGCGGAGGAGCGCATCGAGCGTTTCGTCGGTGTACCCGCCATGCTGCTCGCCCTCCTCCAAGCAGCACGCCGGAGCGAGCAGTCGCTCGCTTCGCTCGTCGAGGTCATCACGGGCGGAGCCAACCAGCCGGAGCACATCCGCAGCGGCTTCGAAGAGGCCGTCCCGACCGCCCACCTGCGCAGCTACTACGGAGCCTCGGAGATCGGGTTCATCGGGTACAGCGACGAGGGCGACGGCACGAACCTCGCCCCCTTCGCTGGCGTCGAGGTGAGTGTCCGCGATGAAGCCGGGGGCGAGGTGCCAGCTGGCGAGACCGGCACGCTGCACATCCGCGTGGGGTCAGCCGTCGAGCGATACCTTGCGGCGACAAGCGCAGACCGCATCACGGACGCCGAGGGGTGGGCGAGCGTCAACGACCTCGCGTCGTTCGAGGACGGGCGCATCCAGCTGCTCGGCCGCGCCGGTGACGTGGCCGTCTCCGGCGGGCACAAGGTGTCGCTCCCCCAGGTCGAGCGCGCGCTCGCCTCGCTGCCCGGCTGCGAGCAGTGCTGCGCCGTCGCGCTGCCGGACGACGGCCTCGGATCGCTCGTGGCGGTGGTGATCGAGGGCGATCCGGATGCACTCCCCACCAAGGCGCAGATGCTCGGCCACCTGAGGGCACGGCTCGCGCCCCAGTTCGTGCCGCACCGCCTGTACCGCGTGCAGCTCCTGCCGCGCACCGCCGGCGGGAAGATCCGCCGCGCGGCGGCTCTCGAGCTCGTCACCTCCGGTGATGCGGACCGCCTGTGAGGCGCGCGGTCGTCACCGCCGTCGGCGCGGTCACCCCGAACGGGCTCGACGCCGCCAGCACCTGGGCGTCGCTGCTCGCGGGGCGCAGCGGCATCCGACGGATCGAGAGCATCGACGTCGCCGACCTCACCGTGCGCGTCGCGGGCGAGGTCCACGGCTTCATCGCAGCCGACCACCTCCCCAAGCGGGACGTCGCCCGCCTCGATCGGCACGCGCACTACGCTGTGGCCGCCGCCGACGAAGCCATGCGCTCGACGGGCATCACGCCAGGCTCGCTGCCGTTCGACTCGACCAGGTTCGCTGTGACCATCGCGACCGGCTCCGGTCCCGTCTCACTCACTCAGGACGCCGCGCGCATCCTCGACAGCTCCGGGCCTCGCCGCGTGCCACCAGGCGTCGTCGTGTACGGCGGCCCGGACGCAGCCGCCGCCTACCTCAGCGAGCGCTACGGCGCGCGCGGCGCCACCGCCGGGCTCTCCGCGACCTGCGCGAGCGGCACCGTCGCCCTCGGAGAGGCCATGCGCACCATCAGGCACGGGTACGCCGACGCCGTGCTCGTCGTCGCGGCCGACGACTGCCTGAACCGCGTCAATCTCGCTGTCAACGCAACCCTCGGCGCCCTCGCGATCGGGCACGAGGATGCGCCGCACACCGCGAGCAGACCCTTCGACCGCGCGCGCCACGGGTTCGTCATGTCAGCGGGTGCTGCAGCGCTGCTCGTCGAATCGGAGGAGAGCGCGATCGCGCGGGGCGCCGAGATCCTCGGCGAGGTCGCCGGCTACGGCGCCACGTCAGACGCATACCACCCGACGGCGCCCCGCCCGGACGGCAGCGGCGCCCTCGCGGCGATGCGCTCGGCTCTGGACGACGCAAGGCTTGACGCGAGCGAGCTCGAGCACGTCAACGCGCACGGAACGAGCACGCCGCTCAACGACGCCATGGAGACGTCCGCGCTGCGCGAGCTCCTCGGCTCACGTCTTGGCGAGGTTCCCGTGACCGCGAACAAGTCCGCCACGGGCCACCTGCTCGGCGCCGCGGGGGCCCTCGAGGCGGTCATCTCGCTGCTCACGATGCGCGACTCCGTGATCCCGCCGACCCTCAACCTCGATGACCCGGAGTTCCCGGACCTGGACGTCGTCCCGCACGAGGCCCGCCCAGCGCGCATCCGCACCGTGCTGTCGAACTCGTTCGGCTTCGGCGGGCACAACGCGTCACTGCTGCTGCGCGAGTTCAGCGCCTGACCACCGCGCCAAGCCCACGGCTCCACTCCCCGCCGCCCGCGACGGCCACCCGCCCTCTCGTCCGCCCGCGAACGCTCGCCCGCTCGCCCTCTCGCCCGCTCGCCCCCGAACGCTGCCAGCCAACTGGCCCGAATGACGCCCCGAGAAGGGCACATCGACTGGCGGTGATCGCCTCAGCGAAGGCCGCCTGGGACATTTGCCTGGCAGCGATCCGCGACGGTGAACCTGCTCATTAGAAGGCCGGCGGCACGTCCAGCGACTCGAGCGTCTCCCGAACCTTATCGCTCGTGAACGCCTTCTCGAGTGCGGTGATCTCCGGAGTGCCGAGCTTGTCCTCGCGCGTCACGAGCGTCACTGCGAACTGCTCATCCTGCTCGACCGCGAGGCCGTTGTCGACGGGCGTCAGCCCGAGCTGTCGCGCGAACGACGGCAGGTTGAAGACCGCGTCTGCCTCCTCGTAGGCCGTGTTGAGCTGCAGCAGATCGACCTGCGTGATGGCCAGCTCGCGCGGGTTCTCGGTGATGTCCGCCACCTTGGCCGTGAATCGTTCGACTCCTTCATCGAGGGTGATGATGCCGCCATCGGCAAGCAGCTGCAGCGCGCGTCCCGCGTTCGCGCTGTCGTTGGGGATCACGACGCTGCCACCCTGCGGCAGCTCGTCGAGCGAGCCCAACGTCTTGGAGTAGAACGCGACGACCGTCGAGTAGATCGGCGTGACGCCCGCGAGCGACGCGTCGTTCTTGGTGTTGAACTCCTCCATGAACGGCACGAACTGCACGAAGTTCGCGTCGATCTCGCCGTTCTCGACGAGCACGTTCGGCTGCACGTAGTCGGAGACGGGAACGAGTTCGATCTCGTAGCCGTCCTCGATGGCCTCGGCCGCCGCTTCGACGACATCCGTCATGGGCGTCACGGTGGCGGCGACCTTGATGGTGACGACATCGCCACCGCCGCTCGCCCCATCGGCGGTCGGCGCGCATCCCGCGGTGAGGAGGGCGAGGGATCCGACGGCGAGCGCCGCCCCGATCGTGCGGAGTCGAAGTGTCATAGCTGGTGGTTCCTTTTCGGTGCGTTCGCGGGGTGGATGCAGGGGAGAGATGCGCTCAGCGGCGGTCGAGCGCCACCGAGAGCCGGTGGCCACCGGTCTGCAGCAGCTGAACGCACACGATGACGATCAAGATCGTCGTGTACATGAGCGGGTAGTCGTACTCCTGGTAGCCGTAGCGCAGAGCGAAATCGCCGAGGCCGCCGCCGCCGACGACGCCGAGCACCGTCGAGTACGAGAGCAGGCTGATCGCTGCGGAGGTGAGCGCGTAGACGAGCCCGCTGCGCGCTTCGACGAAGAGGAACCGGGTGACGATCTGCCCGGTGTCGGCCCCCATCGACCTTGCCGCGTGCAGGACGCCGGACGGCACCTCGAGCAGGATCTGCTCGACGAGCCGCGCGTAGATTGCGACACCGACGAAGCACAACGGGAACGTGGCCGCCTGCGTACCGAACGTCGTGCCGAACACGAGGCGCGTGAGTGGGATGAGGAAGACGACGAAGAGCAGGAACGGGAACGAGCGCACGACGGTCACGTAGAGGTTCGCTGCCCGCCAGATGACGCGGTTCTCGCGCACTCCGCCGGGGCGCGTCAGGAAGATGACCACGCCGAGCGGCAGCCCGAGCACGATCGCGGCGGCCAGGGAGAAGACGAGCATGTACCCCGTCTCGCCGAGCGCCTGCCAGATGGCGTCGGCGTTGGCTGTGAGAGAGGTCACGATGCTGTCGACGAGCTCCATCACGATCCGAGCACCCGCTTGGCGTGCTCGACGTACGAGCCGCGGTCGTCCCGAGCGCTGTGCTCGACCGCCACGATGCCCTGCAAGTGGCCCCTGTCGAGGATCGCGGCCCGGTCGCAGATCGCTTTCACCGCGGCGAGCTCGTGCGTGACGAGCGCGATGGTCGTACCGAAGTCGTCCCTGGTCGAGGCGAGCAGTCGCAGGATGTCGCTTGTCGTGCGCTCGTCGAGCGCGGAGGTGGGTTCATCGCAGAGCAGCAGCGGGGGCCTCGTCACGAGGGCGCGCGCGATGGCGACGCGCTGCTTCTGTCCGCCTGAGAGCTGCGCCGGGTAATCCCCGCCACGGTCGCCGAGCCCCACGTAGTCGAGCAGCTCGTCGACGAAGGCCGGATCGCGGCGATGCTGCAGCCGAAGCGGAAGCTCCACATTCTGCCAAGCCGTGCGATTCGCGAGCAGGTTGAAGCTCTGGAAGACCATGCCGATGCGGCGGCGCAGAGCCCGACGCTCTCGTTCGCGCATCGCAGACGGGTCGGCGCCCTCAATGAGCACTCGGCCCTCGCTCGGCGTCTCGTCGGCGTCGAGCAGCCGCAGCAGTGTCGACTTTCCCGCGCCCGACTCCCCCACGATGCCGATGATCTCGCCGCGGCGGATCTCGAGGTCGATGCTGTCGAGCGCTGGCACACCCGCTCCGTATCGCACCGTGACGCGTTCGAGAGCAGCCACGGGGCCGGGGTCTGACATGCACACTCCATCGTTTCTGGATTCTGTACAACTATACGCGCCCGGTGCTCGCCGTGCCGATCAAGCGGAGACACTCGCGATCGAGCGTCCGCCCTCGACTCGGGATGGCTTCCTCGCTTCCGGATGGGTTGCAGCCCATCCCGAGGCGCGCAACCCATCCCGAGACCACGGGTCGTGAGCCCGCCCGCGGCTGGCGCGGAGAACGAGCGCACAGCGAAGCGGGGTGCATCCGGAAGACTCCGGATGCACCCCGCTCGGGATCAGCGCGGCCGCGCGGCGACGCGCTCGGCCTCGGATCGAGTGGCTAGACCTCGACGACCGGCACGGCCGTCGTGATGACGCCGCGCGTCGCGAGCGCGTCGATGACGCGGCCCTTCGCGCCCTCTGCCGACTTCGCGAAGATCGCGAGGTGCGCGATCTCCTTCGCCTGCTCGAGCGTGACGCGCTTGAGTGCCGCGCGGACCTCGACGAACGCGGGCGGCGCCATCGAGAGGGAGCGAACGCCGAGCCCGACGAGCACGATCGCGAGGTTCGGGTCGGCCGCGGCCTCCCCGCACACGCCGACATTCTTCTGGTGGTGCTCGCCAGCGTCACCGATGCGCTCGATGAGTCGCAGCACGGCCGGGTGCCACGGGTCCTGGAACGCCGCGACGCTGCCCAGCAGGCGGTCCGCGGCCAGCGTGTACTGCGTCAGGTCGTTGGTGCCGACGGAGACGAAGTCGCTGGTCTCGAGGATCTGCTCGGCGAGGAGTGCCGCCGAGGGAACCTCGATCATGCTTCCCGCGGTCATGAGGCCGTACTCGCGGGCGAGCGACGTGAAGTGCTCGCTCTCGTGCGCGTCGGAGACCATCGGGGCCATGACCCAGACCTTCGCCTCGGTCGCGGCCTGCGCGTTGGCGAGCGCCTGGAGCTGGTCGCGGAGGATCTGCTCCTTCTTCATGAGCACGCGGATGCCGCGGAGCCCGAGAGCCGGGTTCGGCTCGTCGGCCTCGGTGAGGAACGCGAGGGGCTTGTCCGCCCCGGCGTCGAGGACGCGCACGACGACCTTCTTGCCCGGGAAGTGGGCAAGTGCGGCCGTGTAGTCGGCCGTCTGCTTCTCGACCGTCGGGGCGGTGTCGCTGTCGAGGAAGAGGAACTCGGTGCGGAAGAGGCCGACGCCCTCTGCGCCGAGTGCAGCTGCACGCTCCGCGTCGGCCGGCTTGCCGATGTTCGCGAGGATCTGCACGGGTGTGCCGTCTGCGAGCTCGCCGGGCTCGACTGGGGCCGCCTTCATCGCCGCGACGCGGTCGATCTCGGCCTGCGCCTCAGCGATGCGCTCCGCGCTGGGCTCGGTGATGACCTGCCCCTTGGCGGCGTCGACGACGATCGTCATGCCGTCGAGCAGGCTGTCGGCCTCCTTGACGGCGACGACGGCGGGGAGGCCCTTCTCGGCCGCGAGGATGCCCGTGTGCGCCTTCGGGCTGCCGTCGCGCGTGACGAGTGCGAGCACCTTCGACAGGTCGAGCTTCGCCGTGTCGGCCGGCGCGAGGTCGTGCGCGACGAGGATGAACGGGGTGTCGCTCGAGGGGACCTCGGGGGCGGGGACGCCGCGGAGCAGGGCGATGACGCGCTGCGAGACGTCGCCGAGGTCGGTGGCGCGCTCAGCGAGGTAGCCGCCGAGGCTCTTCAGCATCTCGGCGAAGGAGGAGAAGGACTCGAATACAGCGCGCTCGGCGGTCTTGCCGGCTTCGGTGGCCGACTTGATGCTGTCTGCAAGCGACGGGTCCGCAGCCATCATGGCCTGCGACTCGAGCACGTTCTTCGCGGCGCCGTCGACCGTCGCCGCGCGAGCGGTGAGGGCCTCGCCGGTTTCACGGAGTGCCTCGATCGCTCGCTCGTACTCGGTCGCGGCGTCGCCGGTGGCGCGCTCGTCGGCCGGCTCGGGGAGCGGATCAGGCATGCGCAGGACTTCACCGAAAGCGACGCCGGTCCCGACGCCAAACCCCGTGTATTTCATAGCAACTCCTTCGTGCTGGTAACTCAGACAGCGTATCGGCACAGCAACGTAGGCTTCGACCGTGACCGAGCAAAACTCAGGCAAGAGTTCGCGCAGTTCCACGTTCGCGCCGCCGTTTCCGAAGTTCCCCCCGGAGGCGCCGTTCGGCGAGCGCATGAAAGCGCTGATCGCCTGGGCTCAAGCTACTCGCCCTGCCCGAGTCTTCGCTCATTTCGGGGCAAGAAGCGCCTCGGTACTCGCCGGCGGCATGGCGTATTCCGCTATCTTCTCCATCTTCGCGGGTATCTGGCTCCTCTTCTCTGTAGCGGGCATCTTCCTCGCGACCAGTCCGGAGCTGCGCGACGGGCTCATCGGAGTGCTCAATTCCTCGCTTCCGGGCCTGATCGGGGAAGACGGCGCCATCGACCCGAGCCTGCTCGAAAACACCGGCGCATTCGGCTGGGCGAGCGCCATCGCGCTGGTCGGTACCCTCGGCACCGCGCTCGGCTGGCTCGCCCAGGCGCGCACGGGCATCCGCACGATCTTCGACGTACCCGTCGCCACGAAGCGCAACTTCGTCGTGCAGAAGCTCATCGACCTGGGCTTCCTCCTGGCGTTCGCGATCGCGCTCGCCATCTCGGCGGCGCTCACCGTGCTCTCCTCCACGTTCCTGTCGTCGCTGCTCGAGACCGTGGGCATCGATGAGTCGAGCGGCTTCGCGCTGGTCGTCATCCGCATCGTCACGGTGCTGATCCTGCTCGCGTTCGACACCGTCGTTCTCGCCGGTATCCTGCGCATCCTCGCCGGCCTGCGCATCCCGACCCGTTCCCTGTTCTTCGCCGCATTCCTCGGGGCGATCATCATCGGCATCCTGAAGCAGATCTCGACCGCGCTCATCGGCGGCGCGACGAGCAACCCGCTCGTCGCCTCCTTCGCCGTCCTCCTGGGCCTCATGATCTTCCTCAACCTGCTCTGCACGGTGCTGCTGCTCACCGCCTCGTGGGTCAAGGTGACGATGGATGACATCGGAGCGTCTCCGAGGCTCCTCACCGCGAAGGAAGCCAGGGAGGAGTCGACCGACACCATCCTGCGCGCCGAGCGTCAGAAGATCGCGACCGAGGTCATCGAGGCGAGGGAGCGCCTCAACGCGGCGCCGCGCTTCTTCCGCTGGAAGGCGATGGCCGAGTACCGCTCCCTGCTGCGCGAGCAGCGTCGCGTCGAGGCCGAGGCCCAGCGTCGCCGCTTCGAGGGCGGACGGGTCTAGCGTCGGTCGCAGCGACGGCGCCCGGGACCCCGTGTCGGTGGTCGCGTCTAGACTCGAACCCATGCCAAAGACCATTCGCATCGCGTCAGTGAACGTCAACGGAGTCCGTGCCGCCTACAAGAAGGGCATGGGCGAGTGGCTCGCTGAGCGCGACGTCGACATCCTCGCGCTGCAGGAGGTGCGTGCACCCACCGAGGAGCTGCACAAGCTCATCGACACGGCCGACTGGGAGCTGCACGACCACCTGGCCACCGCGAAGGGGCGAGCCGGTGTCGCGATCGCGTCGCGCATCCCGATCCGCGAGGTCCGCACCGACCTCGGGGCGGACGACTTCGACTCGGCCGGCCGCTGGCTCGAGGCCGACTTCGACATCGACGGCACTCCGCTGACCGTCGTGAGCTGCTACGTGAACTCGGGTGAGGCAGACACGCCGAAGCAGGACGAGAAGTGGAAGTTCCTCGACGCCATGAGCGCGAGACTCCCCGAGCTGCAGGCGCACAGCGCGCACTCGCTCGTCGTCGGCGACCTCAATGTCGGGCACACGAAGCTCGACATCAAGAACTGGAAGGGCAACGTGAAGCGAGCAGGCTTCCTGCCGCGCGAGCGCGCGTACTTCGACCGCATCTTCGGGGAGAGCGGTGCCAGCGTCGAGGGTGCGGACGGCTCCACCGGCACCGGGCTCGGCTTCGTGGATGTGGGCCGCCGCCTCTCCGGCGAGGTCGAGGGCCCGTACACGTGGTGGTCGCAGCGCGGCCAGGCCTTCGACAACGACACGGGCTGGCGCATCGACTACCACGTCGCCACCCCTCACCTCGCGCAGCGGGCCGCCACCTACGCCGTCGACCGTGCGGCGAGCTACGACACTCGCTGGTCGGACCACGCGCCCGTCGTCGTCGACTACACGTTCTGAAGCACCTTCCCACTCGCGTCACCAACCGCACGACCCCGAGGAACAACAGATGACCAAGCCCGTGCTCTTCTCCGGCATGCAGCCCTCAGCCGACTCGCTCCACCTCGGCAATTTCGTGGGCGCGCTCAGCAACTGGGTGCCCATGCAGGAGGACCACACGGCCATCTACTGCGTCGTCGACCAGCACGCCATCACGGTGCCGTTCGAGCCGGCGTCTCTGCTCGAGCGCACCCGGGTGACGGCGGCGCAGTACATCGCGGCCGGGATCGACCCCGAGCGCTCGATCCTCTTCGTGCAGTCGGCCGTTCCCGCGCACGCGCAGCTGCAATGGGTGCTCTCCACGATCACCGGCTTCGGCGAGGCCAGCCGCATGACGCAGTTCAAGGACAAGTCGCAGCGCTACGGCACCGACACGACCACCGTCGGCCTCTTCACCTACCCCGTCCTCATGGCTGCCGACATCCTGCTCTACCAGGCAGCCTCCGTGCCGGTCGGTGAAGACCAGCGCCAGCACATCGAGCTGACGCGCAACCTCGCCGAGCGCTTCAACTCTCGTTTCGGAGAGACCTTCGTCGTGCCGGAACCGCACATCATGAAGGAAACCGCGAAGGTCTACGACCTGCAGAACCCGACCGCGAAGATGTCCAAGTCGGCCGAGTCCGACGCCGGACTCCTGCGGCTCCTCGACGACGAGAAGGTCACGCGCAAGAAGATCATGCGCGCCGTGACCGACGCCGACGGCGAGATCCGCTTCGACCGCGAGGCCAAGCCCGGCGTCTCCAACCTCCTCACGATCGCCTCCGTCCTCTCCGGATCGACGATCGACGACGTCGCCGCCCAATACGCTGGTGGTGGGTACGGCGACCTGAAGAAGGGCCTCGCAGAGCTGGTCGAGTCGACCTTCGCGCCCATCCGCGAGCGCACCAACGAGCTCCTCGCCGACCCGGCCGAGCTCGACCGCATCCTCGCCCGAGGCGCTGAGCGCGCCAACGAACTCGCGCTCAGCACGCTCGATCAGGTCTACGAGCGGGTCGGGTTCCCGAAGCCGATCCGCTGAGTCTCCGCACCGCCGGGTCGCTGCATCAGGGCGCTCTGCACAGCTCACGAGATCGCATCATTTCCGGCTCCTCCCCGCGCTAGGATGACGCAATGCCCGAAACGCTCGTCATCATCCCCACCTACAACGAACGCGAGAACGTCCGCTCCATCGTGGACCGCGTTCTTGGTGCCGACTCGCGCATCCATGTGCTGGTCGTCGACGACAACAGCCCGGACGGCACCGGCGAGATGGCCGACGAGATGGCCGCGGCGGATGAGCGCGTCAGCGTGCTGCATCGCGCAGGCAAGCTCGGGCTGGGCACCGCCTACCTCGAGGGCTTCGCCATCGCAGCCGAGCGCGGGTACACCTACGTGTTCGAGTTCGACGCCGACGGATCGCACCCGCCGGAGCGGCTGCCCGAGATGATCGATGCGCTCGACGCCGGCGCTGGCCTCGTCATCGGCACCAGGTGGATGCCGGGCGGACGCACCGAGAACTGGCCACTGCAGCGCCAGATCCTCTCCCGGGGAGCGTCGATCTACGCGCGCGTGCTGCTGCAGAGCAAGATCCGCGACATCACGGCCGGGTACCGCGGCTACCGCGTCGCCCTCCTTCAGGGCTTCGACCTCACCCGCATCAAGAGCGCCGGGTACTGCTTCCAGATCGAGATGGCCTGGCTCTTCGAACGATCCGGCATCCGCGTGAGCGAGGTGCCGATCACGTTCGTCGAACGCCAGGAAGGCGCCTCCAAGATGTCGAGCGACATCATCGTCGAGGCAGTCTGGCGCGTCTTCGCGTGGGGCCTCGGCTACCGACTCGGCGCATTCTCGCGTCTAGCCGCTCGGTAGAACGAAAGCTATTCCATGAGCGATTCCCCAGCGTCCATCACCTTCGAGGCGGAGACCTCGATCCCCACCAGGCACGGCGTGCTGCGCTTCCGTGCCTACACCGATGACGCCAACGGCCAGCTGCACCTCGCGATTATCTCCGGCGAGCCGGAGAACGGTGCCATCGTGCGAGTGCATTCCGAGTGCCTCACCGGGGAAGCCTTCGGCTCGCTGAAGTGCGAGTGCGGGCCACAGCTCGACGCTTCCCTCGAGGCCATCGGCAGAGACGGTGGCATCGTGCTGTACCTGCGCGGCCACGAGGGTCGAGGCATCGGCCTCCTCAACAAGCTCCGCGCCTACGCCCTCCAGGAGCAGGGGCTCGACACCGTGGATGCGAACCTCGCGCTTGGCCTGCCCGCCGACAGTCGCGCCTACACGGCCGCCGCGCAGATGCTCGACGACCTCGAGATCTCCCGCATCCGCCTGCTCACGAACAACCCAGCGAAGGCTGAGGCGCTCGAAGCCCACGGCATCACCGTCGAGGAGCGCGTGCCCCTCGAGGTCGGTCGCGAGGACGCGAACCTGGCCTACCTCACGACCAAGGTCCAGCGCATGGGGCACATCATGAGCGAGCTCCCACAGCTTCCGGGTGACGACGCCGCGAGCTGACCTGCGCCACGCCGTCGCGTCCGGGTGGCCGCGCGCTGGGTAGGGGGCCAGCGAACGCGACGAATGCGGTGTAACCTCTTCTCGGCCGGAAGCCACAAGCATCCGGTCGAACTCGCGTCAGCAGACCTGCAATCAACCGGGCCGGGCGCGTTCCATCCACCGCTGCTCTGAGTTCCTGCACCGCGCAACCCGCACCGAAACCGCGTCTCACCAGCGAGCCAGCTGTCTCAGGAGCAACGTGTCATCCCCCAGCAAGACCACGCCAGGTGCATCGGCCGAGGAGTTCGAGGTCAAGAACTCCCGCGGGAAGGTCCTCACCGCGAGCCTCGTCGGAACTTCCATCGAGTTCTACGACTTCTACATCTACGCGACGGCGGCGAGCCTCGTCTTCCCCGCTCTCTTCTTCCCGAACGACAACGAGACGACGGCGCTGCTCGCCTCGTTCGCCGTCTTCGGTGTCGCGTTCATCGCGCGCCCCATCGGCTCCATCCTCTTCGGCCACTTCGGTGACCGCATCGGCCGCAAGGGCACCCTCGTGGCGACGCTCCTCACCATGGGTATCGCGACCTTCGCGATCGGCCTCCTCCCAACGGCGCTCACGCCGGGCTGGGAGATCCTCGCGCCGACGCTGCTCGTCATCATGCGCTTCTGCCAGGGCCTCGGGCTCGGCGGCGAGTGGAGTGGCGCCGCCCTCCTCGCCACCGAGAACGCACCGGCGGGCAAGCGCGCCATCTACGGCACGTTCCCGCAGCTCGGCGCCCCGATCGGCTTTATCCTCGGCAACCTGCTCTTCGTGCTGCTCTCGCACTTCATGAGCGACGAGACGTTCTTCGCGTGGGGCTGGCGCGTGCCGTTCCTCCTCAGCGCGATCCTCGTCATCGTGGGCCTCTGGGTGCGCATCAGCCTCATGGAGACGCCCGCGTTCGAGAAGGTCGTCCAGGCCGGCGAGGTCTCCAAGGTCCCGCTCTTCGCCGCGTTCAAGAGCAGCTGGCGCCAGATCATCCTCGGCACGTTCATCATGCTCGCCACCTACGTGCTCTTCTACATGATGACGGCGTTCACGCTGTCGTTCGGCACCAAGGCAACGCGCGAGCAGGCTGCCGCGAAGGCGGCCGAAGCCGGGGAGCCCTTCGACCCGAGCACGTGGGTGCCGGGGCTCGGGTACCAGCGCGAGACGTTCCTCATCATGCTCATCGTGTCCGTCGTGTTCTTCGGCATCTTCACGCTCGTCTCCGGCCCGTTGGCCGAGAAGTACGGGCGCCGCAAGATGCTGCTCTGGACAACCGGCGCGATCTTCGTCTTCGGCTTCGCGATGACGCCGCTCATCGGCCTGCACGAGTTCTTCGGCCCGCAGGCGATGCTCATCATCGGCATGACCCTCATGGGCCTCACCTTCGGCCCCATGAGCGCCGTCCTCCCCGAGCTGTTCCCCGCCAACGTGCGCTACACGGGCAGCGCGATCGCCTACAACCTGTCGAGCGTGTTCGGCGCCGGCTTCGCACCCACCGTCTTCATCGCCCTCTGGGCGTTCGGCGACGGCAGCCCGTTCTGGGTCGGCGTGTACCTCGCCGGTGCGGCCGTGCTGACCTTCGGTGCGCTCCTGCTCTCCAAGGAGACCCGCGACATCGCCTACGTGACCAACACGAAGTAGCTCTCGCACCTCGCCGACGGGGCCGCGCATCCATTGCGGATGCACGGCCCCGTCCTCGTCGCTCGCCCGCGCTCGGCCAGGCGAGCCGTTACAGGTCGCGCCGGGTACCCTTGGCGGGTGCGCGCACACGACTGCGCGCCATCGGCGTGCGCGCACTTCAGCGCGCTGCGGGCGAAAGGCCAGGAGTTTGGGCGACAAGACAGTGAGTTCAGCATCGGTCGGCGGCGAGGACACGACGCAGAAGAAGCGGGGTGGCTTCCTCGGGCGTCCACCTCGCGAGGCATCCGGTGCGCCGAGGGCCACGTTCAAGCAGCTCCTCCCCCACCTGCTCGTGAACAAGCCGCTCCTCGCCGGCATCATCGCGATCAGCATCTTCAGCTCGGCGTTGAGCCTCGCGCAGCCGCTGCTCGTCAACGTGCTCATCGGGCAGGTCGAGGTCGGCACGATCGCCGCCTGGGTCGTCTGGGTGCTTGTCGGCGCTGTTGTCCTCGGTGCGATCGCGAACGGCGTCCAGCACTTCCTGCTGCAGCGCACTGGCGAGTCGATCGTCCTCAACACCCGCCGTCGTCTCGTCGCGAAGCTGCTGCGACTGCCCGTCGCGGAGTTCGACGCCCGCCGAACGGGTGACCTCGTGTCGCGCGTCGGCAGCGACACCACGATGCTCCGTGCCGTGCTCACGCAGGGTCTCGTCGAGGCCATCGGCGGTGCGCTCACCTTCATCGGTGCCGTCATCGCCATGATCGTGCTCGACGGCGTGCTCTTCCTCATCACCTTCGCCGTCGTCGTCCTCGCGCTCCTGCTCGTCGTCGGCATGTCGATGCGCATCCGCGAGGCCAGCGCCGCGGCACAGCAGAAGGTGGGTGACCTCACCGCATCCGTCGAGCGGGCCATCTCCTCCGTCCGCACCGTGCGGGCGTTCGGGGCGACCGAGCGCGAGGAGCGCCTCGTCGACGCCGACGCCGTCGGGGCGTACCAGCGCGGCCTCGACGTGGCCCGCATCTCGGCGTTCATCGTGCCCGTCGCGGGCTTCGCCATGCAGGGCGCGCTCATCGCGGTGCTCGGCGTCGGCGGGCTCCGCGTCGCCGCCGGCGACCTCAGCATCGCCAACCTCATCGCCTTCATCATGTTCCTGTTCATGATGATCATGCCCCTCGGCCTGTTCTTCGGCGCCCTCACGGCCGTCAATACAGCGCTCGGCGCCCTGGGCCGCATCGAGGAGATCATCGCCATTCCTGAAGAGGGGTCAGGCGACCGAACCGAGGCCCCGCTTGTTGTCCTCGAAGGGCCGGCGAACGAGCACGGGGCTCCGGATGCGCCCGCCGTCGAGTTCGACGCGGTCTCCTTCCACTACCCAGAGGACGTCGTGCGCGCCCGCGCCGCCCGCGAGCGTGCCGCCGCGAGACTCGAGACGATCCGCCGCGAGGCCTCACGCGGCGGCATGGCAGCGGCCATGACGGGCGCCGCATCCGATCCCGACGCCCGGCTCTTCGCCGAGGACGGCGCGCAGGCACGAGTCGAGGCGCCCCTCGTGCTCGACGGCGTCAGCTTCGCGCTGCGTCGCGGTGAGCGTCTCGCCCTCGTCGGCCCCTCAGGCTCCGGCAAGTCCACAGCCCTCGCCCTGCTGGAGCGCTTCTACGACCCGACGGGCGGAAACATCCGCCTCGGCGGCGTCGATCTGAGGTCCATCGACCGGCAGCAGCTGCGCGCGCAGCTCGGCTACGTGCAGCAGGATGCGCCGGTCCTCGCCGGCTCCCTGCGAGAGAACCTGCTCCTCGGGCGGCCGGACGCCGACGACGTCGCCTGCGAGCAGGTGCTGCGCGAGGTGAACCTCGGCGACGTGCTCGACCGCAGCGACGACCGCCTCGACACCCAGGTCGGCGAATCAGGCGTCATGCTCTCCGGGGGCGAGCGGCAGCGCCTCGCCATCGCGCGCGCGCTGCTCTCAGCCCCGCCCATCCTGCTGCTCGACGAGTCGACATCCGCCCTCGATGGGGCCAACGAGCGACTCATGCGCGACGCGCTCGACAAGGCGTCCGAAGGCCGAAGCGTCATCGTCATCGCCCACCGCCTCTCGACCGTCGTCGACAGCGACGAGATCGTCGTCCTCGAGCACGGCCAGGTGCTCGGCCGCGGCAAGCACCTCGAGCTCGTCGACACCGTGCCGCTCTATCGCGAGCTCGCGCAGCACCAGCTGCTGCTCCCCCGCTGACTCCGCGGCGGCCCGCGCCTTCGCCCCCTCGGCCACGCCCACGCCCACGGTTCCGGGATGGAAAAGTCGCTCCGTGCTGGGAAACTTTCCAGCACGAAGCGACTTTTCCATCCCGAATGCCTGAGGTCGAGACCCGATCAGCGCGCCCGGGGCGGCGGCGCACGCGGCACGAGCGGTGCTCGGCATGCCAGTTTCGGGATGGGTTGCGCGCTTCGGGATGGGGTACAAGCCATCCCGAAGCGTGCAAGCCATCCCGAAATGAGGTGCCTGTCCACGCCGCGGACGCAGATGCAGACGGAGACGCGATCCGTTCCGATCCGACCGCCATACGCCGTCTCGGGATGGGATAGTGACGTCGCTCGGGGAAACTCTCCAACACGAAGCGACTTTTCCATCCCGAAAACCCGGAGGTCGGGACCCGGGCAGTGCGACGAAGAGCCGGCCGCTACTCGACGGTGATGCCGGCGGCGCGGAGCTCTTCGAGGGCAGCCGCACGCGTCTGAGGGCTGACGGCGGAGGTGAGTCCGTCGATGACGCGCACCGCGAGCCCGGCCCGCTGGCCGTCGAGCGCGGATGCACGCACGCAGTGGTCGGTCGCGATGCCGACGACGTCGAGCTCGTCGACGCCGCGTGCGCGCAGCGCGTCGGCTAACGTCTCGCCGTCAGCCGTTGCGCCGTCGAACGCGGAGTAGGAGGGCGTTCCCTGGCCCTTGAAGATGTGCAGGTCGACGAGCTTCGTGTCGAGCGCGGGGTGGTAGTCGGCACCTGCTGTCCCCGCGACGCAGTGATCCGGCCAGCTGTCGACGAAGTCGGGCTGCGCGTGGAAGTGCCCGCCGTTGTCGCTGTCCGCATCGTGCCAGTCTCGGGACGCGGCGACGACGTCGTACTGCTCGCGGCTGCTCGCGAGGTGCTCGGTGATGCCGGCGGCGACGGCCGCACCGCCGTCGGTCTCGAGGGCGCCGCCCTCGGTGAAGTCGTTCTGGACGTCGACGATCAGCAGTGCACGGCTCATGTCACCAGTCTGCCGCAGGCCACCTGGATGGGCCAGGCGCACGGGGACCGCGCACGGCGTGCGTCACCAGTTGGCGAGGGACGCTCCGCACGAGTAGGTGCGCGCGGCGATGGTGTCGAGGGCGTCGCGGTTCGCGGGCGTGACGGCGCCGACGACGAAGAACGCGAACGTGAGCCTGCTGCCGTCCGCGGCGGTCAGGTAGCCGGCCAGGCCGTAGACCTCGTTGATCCAGCCGGTCTTCGCGGTGATCGCCCCCGGGGGCACTCCGAGCGGCGTGAGGCGCGACTGCAGAGTGCCCGTCTGGCCTGATGCGGGGAGGTCGTCGAGCAGCTGGGAGGCGGCGATGTCGGGCTGCGAGATGGTCTGGAGGAGCTCTGCGACCAGCTCGGGCGGCACCCGGTTGTCAGCGGAGAGGCCGGATCCGTCAGCGAGCACGAGTCCGCTCGTGTCGAGGCCCAGCGTCGTGAGCGCCTGGCTCGTGGAGTCCTGGATTGCGCCGAAGTCCGTTCCGACGCCCTGTTCGATCGCCACGAGGCGCGCGAGCATCTCGGCGACGTTGTTGTCGCTGTCGATGAGCGCGTAGTGCACGAGTTCGGAGACGGGTTGCGACCAGACTTCGGCGAGGAGCTTGGCGCCGTCCGGCGCAGACCCGCTCGCTCCCGTGGTCGCGGCACCGAGCCTCGTGGCGAACGCGGCGGCCGCGGCCCCGCTCGGGTCCTCTGTGCGGGGCGAGACGAGGCTCGCCGGGTCCTGGCGTCCGCCGTCGACCATGAGCGCGGAGATGGGGCTGATGTAGCCGTCCGTGCGGTCGGCCTGGGACCAGGAAGGCTGCCATTCGGCGCCGCTGAAGGCGGATTCGTCGACGAGGACCTGGGTGGGCGCCGTGCCGGACAGGCTCGGGTCGTTCGCCCATGCCGTCCGGGTCTGCGCTGCGAGGTCCGCGAGGGTGCCGGTCGCTCCGGAGTAGTAGCTGCCGGCGCCGCTGTCGGTGGAGGCGAGCGTCACGTCTCCCCCGCCGACGATGACGACCGTTCCGGGCTCGCTGCCGGCGTAGACGCGGGTCGGGATGCGGAAGTCGGGGCCGAGCACCTCGATCGCGGCAGTCGTCGTGAGGAGCTTCATGACGGAGGCCGTCGGGACCGCATCCGTCGCCTTCCGCTCATAGACCGTCTCGCCGCTCTGGGTGTCGACGACGACACCGTGGAAGTCGAGGGCCCCAGCGGCACTGGCGACGTCTTCGATTGAGCACGTGCGCACGGGCTCTGCGGCGGCGGCCTCGACGGGGGTCTCCCGGACGGCACCGAGCGTCTTCGGGGCGAGCTCCTGGGCCTCGCCCGCGAAGGCAGGGGCCGCGACGGCGAAGCCGCCTCCTCCCGCGGCGAACCCTGCGCCGAGCGCGAGGACGCCCGCGAGGGTGAAGCCGATCAGGCGGCCAGCACCTGGGCGCCGCGTGCGCGCGCTGCCTGAGCCGGCCATGTCACCTCCGAATGGAACCTGGGCGCCCCGCGTCTCGTGACGCCGCGCCAAGGTGCCAGTCTAGCCAGCGCTCGAGTGCGTGCCGTCTGACGTCGGGCATGCGACCCAGGCCATCGGTCACACAGTGCGATCTCGAGATCGGGTCAGCTGAGCCCGGCCGAGCGCCGGTAGTGGAGCAGCAGCGTGTGATCGCATTCGAGGACCCCGGCGAGGGCGAGCGGATGCTGCGCGAGCGTCTCCGAGTGCGCGATGCGCCCTTCCTGGCCGCCCACGAGCGCGGGCGACACGGTGAGGCAGAGCTCGTCGAACGCGCCCTGGGCGTTGATCTCGCCGAAGAGCGTTGGCCCGCCCTCGCAGAGCACCTCGCTGTGGCCGAGCTCGCGCAGCATGGCGCGCAACTCGGTGACGTCGAGGGTTCCGGGGCGGTCGGGATGCTCTGGCACGGTCAGCACGGTCGCAACCTCTCGGAAGGGCGCGAGCCGTTCCGGGTCGGAGACCGGAGTCACGACGATCGGCGGAACGGCTGCGTCGGCGAACATCTCATGCTTGGGGTCGAGGGCGAGCCGACTCGAGACGATGCCGAGCGTCGGGTGCGCCGGTCGTCCCCGCGCCTCTCGCCACGCGACGGAGGCCTCGGAGACGCGAAGGCCGACGTATCCCTCGTCTCTGAGCGTGCCTGCCCCGACGAGCACGAGGTCGGCGAGGCGGCGCAGCAGCTCGAAGACCCGGTGGTCGGCTGCCGTGCCGAGGCTCCCCGACCGGCCGTCACCGCCCATGGCGGCGCCGTCGACGCTTGCGACGAAGTTCAAGCGGAACGCGCCGTTGGAGGGGTAGGCGTAGTGGGTGAGCAGCTGCTCGTCGTCGAGCCACCCGTGCTCGCCTTCTGGGCCGAGCAACGAGCGGATCGCCGCTGATGGAGCGTTCATGGTGAGAGCATGCCACGGCGACGTGCGCGGCAGTGGTGAGTTGGATGCGAGCGGGGTGGGCGCTAGAGGTTGTGGCGCGTGTACGCGGGAGCGCGCAGTCCGAGGATCGCTTCGGTCATCCTCGTCGCGTCCACCGCTTCTGGGACGTTGTGCATGCGGACGATGCGAGCGCCGAGCAGGATGCACGCGACGGCGGATGCAAGCGAGCCCGAGACGCGGTCCCGCTTCTCCCGATCAAGGGTCTCCCCGATGAAGTCCTTGTTGGAGACGGCGGCGAGCACGGGGAAGCCGATCGATGAGATCTCGTCGAAGCGCCTGGTCAGCTCGAGTGTGTGCAGGGTGTTCTTGTTGAGGTCATGCCCCGGGTCGATGATGAGCTGCTCTTCCCCGACGCCGAGTTCGATGGCACGTTCGGCGCGTGCTGCCAGGAACGCCCGCACCTCGCCGACGACGTCGTCGTAGTGCGGGCGCGCGAGCTCCGCCCTCGGCGCTGCGACGCTGTGCGTGATGACGAGCTGCACGCCGGAGTCCGCCACGACGCTCGCGAGGTTCTCGTCCCGGAGGCCGCTTGTGTCGTTGATGATGCCCGCGCCCGCCTCGATGCAGGCCTCCGCTACGCGCGCACGGTACGTTTCTGCGGAGATCGGCACGCCGGTGCGCTCTCGGACAGCACGGATCACCGGCACGACGCGGGCGATCTCATCCGCTTCCGAGAGCTCCTCGCCTGGCGCGAACGGCTGCCCGCCGATGTCGACGATGTCGGCACCTGCGCGTTCGGCGGCGAGCACCGCGTCCACGGCGCTCTGGAGACCGAACGTCGCCCCGTCGTCGTAGAACGAGTCTGGAGTGCGATTCACGATCGCCATGACCGCGACCCGACGCGAGAAGTCGAACGGCTCCACAGTTCCCAGCTGGTGCACGGGGCTCCGCAGCGGCGGGAACGCGAGAGGCGGGTGCTGATCGGGGTCGTGGTGCCTGCGCTCGAGCATCTGCTCAGCGTACGGGAGGCGGGGCGCCCGAGAAGACAAGAGCCCCTCCGCACCGAAGTGCGGAGGGGCGATGGGGCCGCCTGCGAGAATCGAACTCGCGACCTATTCATTACGAGTGAATCGCTCTGCCGACTGAGCTAAGGCGGCCTGCCTGCAGCTCAACTCCCTGGGGTGCTGAACTCGACACCAAAGCATAACGCACACTTTGCTCAAGTGCACATCGGGGTGTCGCGGTCAGCAGACCAGCCCCTCGGCGGGCACGGTGCCGTCGATGAAGTAGGCGTCGACGGCACCGGTGATGCAGCTGTCGCCCTGCGTGTAGGCGAGGTGTCCCTCGCCCTCGAAGGTGAGCAGCGTGGCCGATTCGAGCTGCTCGGTCACGGCCTCCGCCCACGCGTACGGCGTGGCCGGGTCGCCGGTCGTGCCGATGACGAGGACCGGGTCGGCTCCCGCACCGGTGACGGGTGCGAGCTCGTTGGTGGACGGGAACGCCCACTGCTGGCAGGTCGTGTCTCCGAGCGCTTCGGGTCCTGGAATGCCGATCGGGGTCGACTCTGCGATCTGCCGGTTGAAGTCGGCGATCTTGGCGGGGTCGGTCTCGACCGGGTAGTCGAGGCAGTTGATGGCGGTGAAGGCCTCGAACATGTTGTCGGCGTAGGTGCCGTCTGGCCCGCGACCGTAGTAGGAGTCGCTGAGCGCGAAGAACCCTGCAGGGTCGCCCGCTGTCTCATAGGTGGCGAACGCGTCGCTCAGGTACGGCCAGCTCTGGTTGTTGTAGAGCGCCGAGCTGATGGCCGTGTCGATGACGCCGCTCGTGAGCTTCCGGCCGTCTGCGTTCACGGGGAGGGTGTCATCGGCCTCGGCCATGAGGGTGTTGATCTTCGCGATCGCCTGGTCCACTGTGCCGGTGAATGGGCAGCTCGTCGTGGTCAGGCAGTCTTCGAGGTAGGTGCGGGTGGCTTCACCGAAGGCGCCCTGCTGGGCGAGCACCACCTGGAACGTCGACAGGGTCGGGTCCGTGGCGCCGTCGAGCACGACGCGGCCGACCGTCTCCGGGAACATGTCGATGTACTGGGCGCCGATGTCGGTGCCGTACGAGAACCCGAAGTAGTTGACCTTCGGGTCGCCGACGAGCGCGCGCAGCAGGTCGAGGTCCTGCACGGTGCTCTTCGTGTCGACGAACTCGAGGAGCGGTCCCGTGTTCTCGAGGCAGTCGTCGGCGAACTCCTTCGAGTTCGCGGTGACCTCCGCGATGATCTGCTCATCGGTCGCGGTGTCCGGATCGAGATCTTCGTTGACGCCATAGAACCACTCGTCCATGCCGGCATCGTCACGGCACTCGACCGCGCTCGACTCACCGACACCGCGCGGGTCCCAGCCCACGATGTCGAAATCCTCCATGAGCTCAGGCGTGAAGACGAACTGGGCGCTGTCGCGCACGAACGAGACGCCGGATGCTCCGGGACCGCCAGGGTTGGTGAAGATCGTCCCGATCGGGTTGCCGCTCGACGCGGGTACCTTCACCATGGCGAGCTCGATCTGCTCCGAGGTCCCGTCTGCCCAGTCCATCGGAGCTTCCGCGGTTGCGCACTCGAGACCGCCGCCGCACGCGTCCCAGCCGAGGTCCTGCTCGTAGAACGTCTGGATGCTGGGGTCGAGGCCGGTCGGGATGACGTCGACGTCCTCCGTCTGCACGCCGCCACCGGAGCCTCCGCCGGCGAGCGTCGTCACGAGCGTGCATCCGCTGAGCAGGAAGACGACTGCTCCGGTCAGGAGCGAGGCGCCGATGCTGCGCGTTGCCGCGTGACGGGTGGTCGGTCTGGTCATGATGCTCCCTGCTGCGATGGCGTCCAGCTGATCAAGAATGCCTCGAGGACGAGCGCCACAGGAACGTTTGCGGCGAGTCGTGCTCTGGCTTTGCTCGCCGCGTCGATGCTCGTGAGCACGTCGTCGGAGCTGCGCGAGCTCGTTGCGGATTCCAGTTCGTGCCGCCGGTGCTCGTTGACGAGCTCGACAGGGAGTGCCAGCTGCAGCATGAGCAGGTCTCGCAGCAGGGAGACCGAGTCGGTCAGGATGCGATCGATCGCATCGACCTGACCGCGCTTCGCTCTGCGCTTCTGATGCTCTTCGAGCTCACGGATCTGTCCGCGGAGCTGCCTCGGCACTGCCTGGCCCGGCGTGAGGCCGAGGGACCGGAATGCGGCTGCCCGCTCCTTGTCGTCGCGGTCTGCCGCGTTGGCGGTGGCGTCCTCGTCGGCGATCGCGACGAGCTGTGCTGCCTTCCGGACGGCGTCGCCGGTCGTGCGGATGTCGAGCAGGCCGTCGAGGGACGCGTCACGGCGACCCCACGCGTCTTCGCTCGTGGCGAGTCGTTTGGCCATGCCGACGTGGCTCTGCGCTTCGCGGGCGGCTCGCAGGGCGACTTCCGGCTCGATGCCGTCGCGACGCACGAGCAGCCCGGCGACGTCTCGAACCTCCGGCACCCGAAGCCGCACGCTGCGCACGCGTGAGCGGATGGTCGGCAGCAGGTCGGCCTCGCTCGGCGCGCAGAGCACCCACACGGTTGACTCCGGTGGCTCTTCGATGGCCTTGAGCAGCGTATTCGAGGTGCGTGCGACCATGCGGTCGGCGTCTTCGACGAGGATGACCCGATAGCGCCCGGTCATCGGCGACATGGATGCGCGCTCCACGAGTTCGCGTGCCGTCTTGATGTCGAGCTGCACGGTTTCCGTGACGACGGCCGTGAGGTCGGGGTGCGAGCGGGCGCGCACCTGAACGCAGGACGGGCACACGCCGCATCCGTCGTTCGGGCACAGCAGTGCCGCCGCGAAGGCGTAGCCCATGTTGCTTCGACCGGAACCGGGTGGGCCGGTGATGAGCCACGAGTTCGTCATGCCGCTCGTGTCCACTGCACCGCGTTTGGAGGCCTTCGCCGCGTTCGAGAACAGGGCGATCGCGTCGTCCTGACCGGAGAGGTCGTCCCAGACGGTCATGGCTACTCGACGTCCGGGCGCCGCTCGAGGAGCTCGGCGACGCGGGTGCGGATGCGCTCAGCCACGTGCTCTCGCGGCTGGGTCGCGTCGATCACGAGGAACCTGTCCGGGTCGGCGGCGGCAAGGCCGAGGAAGGCGGAGCGGACGGCGTCGTGGAAATGCTTCGATTCGGCTTCGAGCCGGTCGTAGGTGCCGCGGGTCGCGCCGATACGTCGGCGCCCTTCGTCCGGATCGAGGTCGAAGAGCACGGTGAGGTCGGGGAGCAGGCCGCGCGCGGCCCACAGGGAGAGGTCCCTGACCTCGTCGGCGCCGAGCTCGCGCCCCGTGCCCTGGTAGGCGATCGAGGAGTCGAGGTAGCGGTCCTGCACGACGACGTCGCCGCGTTCGAGCGCGGGCCGGACGATGGTAGCGATGTGGTGTGCACGGTCGGCGGCGTACAGGAGCGCCTCGGCCCTGGCATCCATGTGACCCTTGCGGTGCAGCACGAGTTCCCGGATGTCGGCGCCGAGGTCGGTGCCGCCCGGTTCGCGCGTGCGCACGACCGTCTGCCCGAGGGCCGCCAGCCATTCCTCGAGCAGGGCCGAGTGCGTCGACTTGCCCGCGCCGTCGCCGCCCTCGAGCGTGATGAAGAGGCCCGTCATTCGCTGCTTGCTGCCCCGCTGGCCTTGGCCGCAGGCTTCTTGGCAGGCGCGCGCTTCGCGGCAGGCTTCTTCGCTGCGGTCGTCTTGGTCGCCGCCGCCTTGGAGGCAGCTGGCTTCTTGGCGGCGGGCTTCTTCGCTGCCGGCTTCTTCGCTGCCGTGGTCTTGCGCTTGACAGGACCCTTGGCACGCTTGTCAGCGAGCATCTGCACGGCTTCCTCGAACGTGACGTCCTCCGGGTTGGCGCCGCGCGACACGGTCACGTTGGTCTCACCGTCGGTGACGTACGGACCGAAGCGACCGTCCTTGATCTTGATCGGCTTGCCGCTCACGGGGTCGGCCTCGAACTCCTTGATGGCCGCCTTCGTGGTGCGTGCCCCGTACTTGGGCTGCGCGAAGAGCTCGTGCGCGGCCTCGAGCGTGACGGTGAAGATCTCGTCCTCGCTCGTGAGCGACCGCGTGTCGGTGCCCTTCTTCAGGTACGGCCCGTACCGGCCGTTCTGGGCCGTGATCTCGGCACCCGTCTCGGCGTCGACGCCGACCACTCTGGGCAGCTCGAGCAGCCCGATCGCCTGCTCGTAGGTGACCTGCTCTGGGATCATCGACTTGAAGAGCGACGCCGTGCGTGGCTTCTCGGCAGCGGCGGCCTTCTTGGCGCGCGGCTTCTTGACTGGACGCCCCTCGGCAGCGGCGGCTTTCGCCTCGGCCTCTTCGGCGAGCGCCTTGGCCTTGGCCTCAGCCTCTGCGGCGGCCTCCTCGGCCTCCGATGGAGCCTCGGTCACGTACGGGCCGAAACGGCCGTCCTTCACGACGATGCGCTTGCCGGTCTCGGGGACGACGCCCAGCACGCGATCCGTCTGGATAGGTGCTTCGACGAGCTCGATCGCTTTCTCTGCGGTCAGCTCGTCAGGGGCCAGGTCTTCTGGGACGTTGACGCGCCTCGGGGTCTCGCCTTCCGTCTCCGGAGCGACCTCGAGGTAGGGGCCGTAGCGGCCGATGCGCAGGACGATGCCGTCGGCGAGCGGGGTCGAGTTGATCTCGCGGGCATCGATCTCGCCGAGGTTGTCGATGACGCCGCGGAGACCCTTGTGGTCGTCGGTTCCGAAGTAGAACCCGCGCAGCCAGTCGTTGCGCTGCTCGGTGCCGGCGGCGATGCGGTCGAGGTCGCCTTCCATCTGCGCCGTGAAGTTGTACTCGACGAGGTCGTGGAAGTGCTCTTCGAGGAGACGCACGACGGAGAATGCCGTCCAGCTGGGGACGAGCGCGCTGCCGCGCGGCGCGACGTACCCGCGGTCGATGATGGTGGAGATGATGGATGCGTACGTCGACGGGCGGCCGATGCCGAGCTCGTCGAGCGTCTTGACGAGGCTCGCCTCCGTGTAGCGCGGGGGCGGGCTGGTCTCGTGGCTCTTGGCGTCTGCCGTCTCCGGATCGAGCTTCTGCCCCTTGGTGAGCGGCGGCAGCTTCGCTTCTGCGGTGGTCGAGTCGTCGCGCGCCTCGTCTTTCCCCTCCTCGTAGGCGGCGAGGAAGCCGCGGAAGGTGATGACGGTGCCGGACGCCTGGAACTCGGCGACGCGGCTCGTGACGGTGCCCTGCGCATCGGAGACGTCGATGGGCGAGGCGTCGATCGTGACGGTCGCCGTCTGCCCCTTGGCGTCGGCCATCTGCGAGGCGATGGTGCGCTTCCAGATGAGGTCGTACAGCTTGAAGTCGTTGGGGCTCAGCTTGGGCCGAAGCTCGCTTGGCAGCGTGAACGTGGAGCCGGCCGGCCTCACGGCCTCGTGCGCTTCCTGCGCGTTCTTCGACTTCGAGCCGTAGAGGCGGGGAGCCGATGGAACCGTCTCGGCCCCGTAGAGCTTGGCGGCCTGCGTGCGTGCAGCGTTGAGCGCCTGCGACGACAGCGACGAGGAGTCGGTACGCATGTACGTGATGTACCCGTTCTCGTACAGCGACTGCGCGACGCTCATCGTCTGGCGTGCGGTGAAGCGCAGCTTGCGGGCGGCCTCCTGCTGCAGGGTCGAGGTCGTGAACGGCGCGGCGGGGCGTCGAGTGTACGGCTTGGACTCGACGGAGGACACCGTGACGGGAACCGTGCCGGCCGTGAGCTGCACGGTCAACGTGGTCGCCTCGGCTTCACCGAGGATCACGGACGAGTTCTTGAGCACACCGTGGTCGTCGAAGTCGCGTCCGGTGGCGACGCGCTCGCCGTCGAGCTTCGTCAGACGGGCGACGAAGGCCGACCCCTCCTTCCCCTGCTCGGGCGCGAAGCGGGCTTCGACTCCCCAGTAGCTGGCCTTCACGAACGCGAGACGCTCGCGCTCGCGGTCGACGATGAGGCGTGTCGCCGCTGACTGCACGCGGCCGGCGGAGAGTCCGGGGCCGACCTTGCGCCACAGCACGGGCGACACCTCGTAGCCGTAGAGGCGGTCGAGGATGCGCCTGGTCTCCTGCGCGTCGACGAGGTGCACGTCGATGTCGCGCGTGCGGTCCTTCGCGGCTTCGATCGCCTCGCGGGTGATCTCGTGGAACACCATGCGCTTGACGGGGACCTTCGGCTGGAGCACCTGCAGGAGGTGCCAGGCGATGGCCTCTCCTTCGCGGTCCTCATCAGTTGCGAGGATGAGCTCGTCGGCGTCCTTGAGCGCCCGCTTGAGCTCGGCGACGGTCTTCTTCTTCTGGTCGGAGACCACGTAGTACGGCTCGAACCCGTTGTCGACGTCGACGCTGAACTTCCCGAGGGAACCCTTCTTGAGCTCTGGCGGGAGGTTCTTGGGCTCGATGAGGTCGCGGATGTGTCCGACGCTGGCGAGCACGGTGTAGTCATCACCGAGATACTGCGAGATGCTCTTCACTTTGGTCGGCGACTCGACGATGACCAGTGTGTTGCTGCCTGACACAAGCGTTCCTTGGATGGGTCTGCGTGCTCTCGCACGACGATTCCGGCTGGCCGGAGTTATGTGGGGGCTGTTGCCACCCGTCGGCGCCCATTATATGGATGGGCTGGTACATGGACGGGGTGGCTGGGCGGAAGGCCTCCGACTGCCGGCGGCTCCGCTTCACGGCTTCTCAGTGAGGTGGCGGTCCTGCCCTCGACGGTTCCGAAAAGACGAACGGGCCGGACTCTACACGAACTCGCACAACGGCCTCACGGCCGCTGACCGTGCAGGCTTCGAGCGAGGCACCGTTCGCGGCGACGATGCGGGTGGCTTCGGCGCACGGGTCCCCCGGCTTCAGCCCGGATGCGACGTCGGCCGCGGCCAGCGCGCCCGCGTCGGCTGCGGCGTGCGCGGCCTGTCTTGCTGGGAAGGCGGCGAGCACGCTGACGGCTCCGACGGTGAGTGCAAGAAGGAGGAGCGAGACCGCCAGCACGACGACCCCGCCAGCGCCCCGGTCTCCGCCCAGGCAGCGGAGAGGTGCCGACGCTTCGGCGCTCATCGTCCGCCGCCGAGCGCGCACGCGCGGGCGCCGACATCCACGGGGAACACGCGCTCCCCGAGGATGAGTGGCGTGGACGCCCGCGCACAGACGAGGCCGTCCGCGCGACTGATCTCGAGGTGCGCGTCGGGTACGAGCGAATGCACGTGCTCGCGAGCGATGGCCTCGTCGTCCCCACGTGCGACGAGCCTGACGGCGTCGGCGACGGCGTCCTGCAATCGGACCTGCACGACGACGCCCTGCAGTCCCGTGAGGCAGAAGGCGAGCAGGAGGACGACGGCGGGTGCCACGATGGCGAACTCCGCCGTCGCCGAGCCACGCTGGGAGCTCGCGGGCAGGAGCCATCGGGGCACCCGACGCATCATTCGTCCAGCGTGAGGGCGGTGCGGATGATGTTCTCGAGCAAGCCCCTGACCTCGTCGCTCTGCATGATGACGACGAGGAGCCCCGCGAACGCGACGGCTGCCATCGTCGCGATCGCGTACTCGGCCGTCGCGGCCCCCTCGTCATCGCGCATCCGCTGCCGGAGTCTGCTCAGCAGGCCGCGGGATGCGTCGCCGAAGGTCGTGATCTGGAACATGGGTGTTCCTCTCTTATTACGTATTGACGGTTGAAATGCGGCACGGGCGTATCGGGCGGCTCAGAGCCGCGAGATGGTCTGGGTCACGACGGCGAGGATGAGCGGAGCGACGCCGAGCAGGAGAAAGGCCGGGAGCACGCACAGGCCGAGCGGCAGCATGAGGCGCACGCCGAGTTCGGCCGCTTTCCTGCTCGACGCGGCGCGCGCGTCGCGTCGCTCGAGCGCGGCTTCGCTGCGCAAGAGGGATGCGGCGGGCACGCCGGCGTCGCGGGCGAGCTCCAGCACTCGGTCGACGCGCCCGCCGCCCAGGCCGGTTCGAGCCGCCGAACGCCCGTCGGTTCCGAGCGCCGCGTCGTCGAGCGCGCGTTGCACAAGCGGGCGGACCGCGGCGACGGATGTGCCTCCGAGCATCCCGAGCGCCGTCAGGTCCAGGCCGAGGCCTGGCAGCTGCTCTCGTCGGGAAGCCGCTGAGATGAGTGCCCTGTTCCAGAGGTGCGCGGCGACCATGAGGGCGCCCCCTCCCCCGAGACAGGCGAGGCCGATCGGCGTGCCGAAGAGCATCCCGAGGCTGTCGAAGCCGAGTGCGAGCCCGAGGAGGACTCCGACGGCGGGCAGCGCCATGACCAGCCGCGCGGCGCTGCTCGGGCCCGCGAGCGCGAGTTGCACCTCCCGCTCGGAGGCACCGAAGTCGCGGAACGTCTGGGCCAGTTCGCCGAGGCCCCGGGCAAGCGGGGCCCCCGTGGTCTCGGCGAGGGACCAGGCGCAGCCCAGGGCTCGCCAGCTCGGCTCATCGTGCTCCCGGAGCATCACACCGACTCGCCTGCCAGCGCGCACGCCTCTCGCGATGGTGAGCTCGACGGGATCGCTGGTGGCGGCGCGCCACCGCGCGGGGCGAGGAATCCTCAGGCGGAGCCTGCCCTCTACCCAGGATGCGAGCCGCCTCCAGGCGATTCGTCCGGACCTCGGTGATTCTTCGGAGGCGGCGAAGCTCGCCACGTGCTGCCACGCGGAATCCGCTGTGGTGCCGCCTGCGAGCAGGGCTGCGAGTCGCTCGACGACCACCGCGGTGCGCTCGGCAGCGTCGACATCGTGCTGGGTCATCGCCGGCCGAGACCTCGGTGACCCGGATCGTGTCGGCGGTCATCTCCGCGACGGACATCAGCCTCGCCGGCGGTGGCAGACGCGAGGGCCGTGACGTTCTCCGCCTGGCCAGATTCTCGACGCAGGACCGACGCGATGGCCAGGTGCCCGGCCTCATCGAGGCAGAACTCCCCGATGTCGGCGAGCCGCCGATGCCCGACGGACGTGCGCTCGACGTGCATGACGAGGTCGATGGCGCTCACGGTCTGCCTGGCGACCGCATCCTGCGTCATGCCGGCAAGCGCGCCAAGCGCCTCGAGGCGCGAGGGCACATCGGCGAGGGAGTTCGCGTGGAGCGTGCCCGCGCCGCCGTCGTGCCCCGTGTTGAGTGCGGCCAGGAGCTCCCGGAGTTCGGCCCCGCGACATTCGCCGAGCACGAGCCTGTCCGGGCGCATCCGCAGCGACTCGCGGACAAGACGCTCGAGCGGCACGCTCCCGGCCCCCTCGATGTTCGCCTGTCTCGCCTCGAGCGAGACGCTGTGGGGATGTGCGATGCGCAGCTCGGCGACGTCCTCGATCACGACGATGCGGTCGCGGGGGTCTGACTCCGAGAGGAGCGCGGACAGGAACGTCGTCTTCCCGCTTCCGCCGGCACCCGTGATGAGCACATTGGCACGAGCCCGCACCGCTTCCCGGACGAGCTCCTCCGCGCCAGGAGAGAAGAACGCCTGCCGGTCGAGCTGCTCGATGGTGAGCTGGCGGACCCGCGGTGCCCGAATGGACAGGAGCGTGCCGGAGATCGACACCGGAGGCAGCACAGCGTGCACGCGGATGCCGTCAGCGATGCGCACGTCGACGCACGGCGCGGATTCGTCGAGGTGCCTGCCGCCGGCAGCGACGATACGGACGGCCAGTTCGCGCAGCGCCCGCTCGCTCGGCGCCACCCAGGAGTCTTCCCGCTCCGCGCCGCCGCCTCGATCGACGAAGAGGCCGTCGGTGCCGTTGACGAAGAGGTCCGTGACCTCGCCATCGGCGACGTACATCGCCAGGGGACCGAACGCGTCCGCCTGACCTCGAGTCAATGTCCGAACGGATCGCGGCGTGCTCTCCGCGGTGCGCGGCGGCAACGGCAGCGAGGCCGCGCGCTGCGAGGCCGGACGAGCGACGAAGCGCTGGCCTGATGTCGATTCGAGAGCTGAGCCGTGTGCCATGCACGAAGCGTACGAACGCCGGAGGCCCACGCGTCCGATGGCCGTCGCGCCTGTGCATGGGCCACTGTGCACAGGGCACACGACGACGGAGTCGCGCCGGACCGAACCGGGGCCGCGGGAGAATTGGAGAGGCGCCCGGACAGGGGGATATCCGAGCGCCTCAGCTCATGCAGCGTTCAGGGGGGGTTGATTGCTGCAGAGCGACGATAGTTGCGACAGAGAGCGAAACCATCGAGGTCCATGGTAGTGCATATTTCGTCCGGAAAACTAGCCGCTCGGCTGTCTATCGAAAAATGTTCGGCTACAGCCCGCACTTCCGCGCGAGATCACGGTTTACGCCACATTTTTCACCCCCGACACGCCGGGCACTCACGCCTGCGCGTGGCATGGACTGCGCCACGGCTGGCACAAGTTCGGACTCACGTGCTCCCCGAAGCGAGGTGGCCCCGGGAAGCCCGCGGACATTCCCCCCGAAAGGCGGGAGTCGCGGCACATGCTGGCTCCGTAGACTTCTGGCACGCTGCGCCGCATTGAGGCGGTGCCGGATCGCAATGACGCGAAAGGACCTGTGGTGGCTGACAAGATCGAACACCTCCTGGAAGACCTCGAGACCTTCCCGCCAAGCGACGAGTTCACGGCCTCCTCCCCCGTGCCAGCAGACCTCGCGGCGCGGGCCGAGGCGGACAGGCTCGGCTTCTGGGCCGACCAGGCCAGGGAGCTGCACTGGTCGACCCCCTTCACGGAAGTCCTCGACTGGAGCGACGCCCCGTTCGCGAAGTGGTTCGGCGACGGCACGCTCAACGCCAGCTTCAACTGCGTCGACCGCCACGTGCTCGCCGGCAACGGCGACCGGGTCGCGATCTATTGGGAGGGTGAGCCCGGTGATAAGCGCACCATCACGTACTCGGACCTCCTCGGCGAGGTCAAGCGCGCCGCGAACCTCCTGGAGAGCCTCGGTGTCACGGCAGGGGACGTCGTCGCGATCTACATGCCGATGATCCCCGAGACCGTCGTCGCAATGCTCGCCTGCGCGCGCATCGGCGCCGTGCACTCGGTCATCTTCGGCGGGTTCAGCGCCGACTCCATCCGCAGCCGCGTCGAGGACGCGAACGCCAAGCTCGTCATCACGAGCGACGGCAGCATCCGCAAGGGCCGCATCTTCCCGCTCAAGGAGACCGTGGATGCGGCGCTCGAGACTGAGGGGCACACCGTCGAGCACGTGCTCGTCGTGCGTCGTGCCGACAACGAGGTCTCGCTCACGCCGGGCAGGGATCTGTGGTGGGACGAGGAGATCGCGCAGGTCGGCGCCGAGCACGTTGCGAAGCCGTTCCCCGCCGAGCATCCGCTGTTCATCCTCTACACCTCGGGCACCACGGGGAAGCCGAAGGGCCTCCTGCACACGACGGGCGGCTACCTCACGCAGACCTCGTTCACGCACCGCACGATCTTCGACCTCAAGCCGGAGCAGGACGTGTACTGGTGCTCGGCCGACGTCGGCTGGGTGACGGGGCACAGCTACTTCGTCTACGGGCCCCTGGCCAACGGCGCGACGCAGGTCATGTACGAGGGCACGCACGACACCCCCGACCTCGGCCGCTGGTTCGACATCATCCAGCGCTACGGGGTCACGATCTTCTACACGGCGCCGACGGCGATCCGCGGCTACATGAAGTCGGGCAGGCAGATCCCCGCCAAGCACGACCTCTCGTCGATCCGCCTGCTCGGCTCGGTGGGCGAGCCGATCAACCCTGAGGCGTGGGCCTGGTACCGGGAGGTCATCGGCGGCAACCGGGTGCCGGTCGTCGACACGTGGTGGCAGACGGAGACGGGGGCCATCATGATCTCCGCGATCCCCAGCCAGGTGGCGCTCAAGCCCGGTGCCGCCCAGGTGCCGGTGCCCGGTGTTGTCATCGAGGTCGTCGACGATCAGGGCGAGCGGGTCGACCCGGGCGAGATGGGGCTGCTCACGATCACCGAGCCGTGGCCCTCCATGGCGCGCGGCATCTACGGCGACCGCGAGCGGTTCATCGAGACGTACTGGTCGCAGTTCCCCGGGCGCTACTTCGCGGGCGATGGCGCGGGCGTCGACAAGGACGGCCACCTGTGGCTGCTCGGTCGCGTCGACGACGTCATGAACGTCTCCGGGCACCGACTTTCGACCACGGAGATCGAGTCGGCGCTCGTCGACCACCCGTTCGTCGCCGAGTCGGCGGTCGTCGGAGCGAGCGACGAGACGACAGGCCAGGCGGTCGTCGCGTTCGTCGTGCTCAAGGAGAGCAAGAAGGCCGAGATCGAGGCGGCGGACGCACCCCAGGTGCTGCGCTCGCACGTCTCGACGAAGATCGGCGCGATCGCCAGGCCGCGCCAGGTGTATGTGGTCGCCGAGCTGCCGAAGACGCGTTCCGGCAAGATCATGCGCCGCCTGCTTCGAGACGTGGCGGATGGCAAGGCCGTGGGCGACACAACAACGCTGACGGATGCGTCCGTGATGTCCGCGATCTCCGCGGGTGTCGCATCCGGGACCGCCGACGACGACTGATCCGCACGGCGAGACGAGCGAAGCCCTGCACCTCTCGGAAGAGGGATGCAGGGCTTCGTGGTGTGCGGATGCTCGCGAACGAGCTCGCTACTCGTAGGCGACGATGAGGTCGACCTCGACGGGCGAGTCGAGCGGCAGGACCGCGACGCCGACCGCGGCGCGGACATGCTTGCCGGCGTCGCCGAACGCGAGGCCGAGCATCTCGGAGACGCCGTTGGCGACCAGGGGCTGCTCGGTGAAGTCCGGAGCGGAGGCGACGTAGACCGTCACCTTCACGACGCGCGTGACGCGGTCGAGGTCGCCGATGACGGACTTGATGGCGGCGAGCGCGTTGAGGCCGGCGAAGGCGGCGAACTCGATCGCATCGTCGCGCGGGACCTCGGCGCCGACCTTGCCCTTCTCGGGGATCGCGCCCTCGATGAACGGCAGCTGGCCGGACGTGTAGACGAGACCGCCGTGCTCGACCGCCGGGACGTAGTCGGCGACGGGAGCTGCGACGGGCGGCACCGCCATCCCCATCGCGCCGAGACGCTCTTCGACCTGGCTCATGACTGCTCCCCCGCGATCGGACGCTTCATGTAGGCGACGGAGCCGCCCTCAGCATTGGTGGAAACCTGGACCAGTTCCCAGCCCTGAGCACCCCAGTTGTTGAGGATGACAGTGGGGGTGTGCAACGGGAGCGGGGTGATGAAATATTCCCACTTCTGCATGGACGTCCTCCTGTGCGTGAGCGCTCAGGCGCTTCATGGGGTTCTCATTGAACACTCCTGAAGACGCCGAGAGCGGGTGTGACTTACCCTTGATCCTATGTCTGTCACGAATCCAGGGGCGCCCAAACGCAACATTCTGGGCGGCCTCCTAGGGCTGCTCGGTATGAGCGGAGTCGCGGGCGTGCTCGTCACGGCCATGATCACGCCGCTCATCGCCGTCACCGGTGTGGCCGCGAACAGCACCATCTCGCTGTTCGAGAACCTCCCGACGTACCTCGAGATCGGCTCGCTGCAGCAGAAGACCGAGCTGTATGCCTCCAACGGACAGAAGTTCGCCGAGTTCTACAACCAGAACCGCGAGGAGGTCTCGCTCGACCAGATCTCCCCGTACGTCGCAGCAGCGGCCATCTCGGTGGAAGACCCGCGCTTCCGTGAGCACGGCGGCGTCGACGTCATCTCCGCGGCACGAGCTCTCGCGCAGTCCGTCATCGGCGACGGCGCGGCGGGTGCATCCACGATCACCATGCAGTACGTGCGCAACGTGCGCGTGCAGACGGCCGAGGCGATCCCGAACCAGGAGGAGCGCGACAAGGCCTACCTCGAGGCGACCGAGACCACCACGGGCCGCAAGCTCCAGGAGATGCGCCTCGCGATCGGCGTCGAGAAGCAGTTCTCGAAGGACGAGATCCTGCAGGGCTACCTCAACATCGCCCTCTTCGGCGGAACGACGTACGGCATCGAGTCGGCGGCGCAGCGCTACTTCGGCAAGTCGGCGCTCGACCTGAACCTGCAGGAGTCGGCGAGCCTCATCGCCATCGTGCAGGAGCCCAACGCCTACCGGCTCGACGTGCCAGAGAACATCGAGGCGAACAAGATCCGCCGCGACTACATCCTCATGCGCATGATGGAGGAAGGCGCGATCGACCAGGCGACCTACGAGGCGACCATCGCGACGCCCGTCGAGCCCCGCCCGACCGAGCCGAGGCACGGTTGCGGCGCGGCCGAGGGCAACGCGCAGTACTTCTGCGACTACGTCCGGCTCATCATGGTGCAGGACCCGGCCTTCGGCGAGACCTACGAAGAGCGGCAGTTCAACTTCCAGACCAAGGGCTACCAGATCAAGACGACCCTCGACCTCGACATGCAGGCGCAGGGTCAGGCCTCGATGGCCTCCGCGGTTCCCGCGTACGTCGAGGGCATGGACATGGGATCAGCTGCCTCGATGGTCGAGGAGGGCACGGGCCGCGTGCTCATGATGGTGCAGAACACCGCCTTCGGTGACACCGAGGAGCTTGCTGCCCAACCCGGCTACACCTCGGTCAACTACAACACCGACTACGAGTACGGCGGCTCCACCGGCTTCCAGGTCGGGTCGACGTACAAGATGTTCACGCTCGCCGAATGGCTCGCGTCGGGCAAGTCGCTCAACGCGTCGGTCAACGGCAAGGACCGCGCCTTCAACCTCATCAACTTCCAGAACTCGTGCCTCGGCGCCGACGGCGGCTCCTGGTCCCCGACGAACGACGGTGGCCAGAAGGTTAACAACGTCTCGGTGAGGCAGGCGACGTCTTCCTCCATCAACACGGCCTACGTGGCGATGGCTGAGCAGCTCGACCAGTGCCGCATCCGCGACACGGCCATGGCCATGGGCGCGCACCGCGCCGACGGTGCGGTCAACGAGTCGAACCCGGCAGCCGTCCTCGGCACGAACACCATCGCGCCGCTGTCCATGGCGACCGCGGTAGCCGGCTTCGCGAACGGCGGCGTCACGTGCTCGCCCATCGCCATCGACAGCATCACGCTGCGTGACGGCTCTGCCCTCGAGGCGCCGAAGTCGACGTGCAACCAGGCGGTCACCCCCGAGGTCGCCGCGGGAGTCACCTCGGCGCTCCAGGGCGTTGCAAACGGCGGTACCGGCAGCGCGTCCAACCCCGGCATCGCACCGCTGATGGGCAAGACCGGCACGACGGACAGCGGCCTCCAGACGTGGATGGTCGGCGCGACCTCGAAGGTCGGCCTCGCCGTCTGGGTCGGCAACGCGAGCGGCCAGGTGCCCATGTACGGCGTTGACCTGCCCCGCGCCGTCGGCAGCCAGACCCGTCACGTCATCTTCAACGACGTCATCGCGCAGGCGATGCGCGTCTACGGGGGCGACTCGTTCCCCGAGCCCACCGGCAGCGCCGTCCAGAACGAGCAGGTGACGGTCCCAGACCTCGCCGGCAAGTCGACGGCAGAGGCGAAGACGTCGCTCGAGGGGCTCGGCTTCAGCGTCTCGGTCGGCAACCCCGTCGAGTCCGACCAGCCCGAGGGGACTGTCGCGAGCACGCTGCCGAGCGCCAACACGCGCGTCACGCAGGGCACGACGATCACGATCAACCCGTCGCGCGGACCGGACACCGCGCCGACGTCGGACGCCCTCGCCGCCCCCGACCTCGCGGGCCAGACCCAGGAACAGGCGCAGTCGACCCTCTCCCAACTGGGGTTCAACGGCACGATGGCGATCCTGACCGAGAAGAGCGCGACCGTTCCGAGCGGGCAGGTCATCCGCACCGACCCGGCCCCCGGCGCGGAGCTCGAGCGCACCGGGTCCATCCAGGTCTACGTCTCTTCCGGCCCCTAACGGGTCATCGCACTGACTGAAACGAGTTCCACCATGGCGAATCCTGTCGCCACCTCGAGCTCCGGGAGACCTTCCCGACTCGGACCAGGCTCTTCATCTCTCGGAGCCGCAAGCGCCGTCGCCCTCACCCTTCTCGGGGTGGGGGCGGCGACCGCCGTCTACGGCACGATGATCGAGCGCCGGGCCTTCCGCCTGCGCCGCGTCGAGTCGCGCATCCTGCCGCCAGGCTCGGCCCCCTTGCGTGTACTGCACCTCAGCGACTTCCATGTCGCGCCGTGGCAGCGCAAGAAGCAGGACTTCGTGCGAGGCCTCGCCGCGCTGAAGCCCGACCTTGTCGTCGGCACCGGCGACAATCTGGGTCACGTCGACGCCATCCCCACGGTCGCGCACATGCTGGAGCCGTTCGAGGGCATCCCCTCGGTGCATGTCTACGGCTCGAACGACTACCTGGGCCCCGTGCTCAAGAACCCGTTCACCTATTTCGGACGCTCCGCGCACGTCGCGAAGAAGGCCCCGCACCTCGACACGAAGACCCTCACCGGGCACTTCAATCGCCTCGGATGGACGCCGCTCAACAACATGGCGGCCGTGCTCGAGGTTGCCGGCAGGCGCATCCGCTTCTTCGGTGTCAACGACCCGCATATCGAGGCCGACGACTTCGCGGCGGCGGGCAAAGCACTGCGGGAAGCGTCGGAGGGCCAGGACTGGGACCTCACCATCGGGCTCGCGCACGCCCCGTACCAGCGGGTGCTCAGCGGCCTCGTCGACCTCGGCGCGGATGCGATCTTCGCCGGTCACACCCACGGCGGCCAGGTCTGCGTGCCCGGCTACGGCGCACTCGTCACCAACTGCGACATCCCACGCGAGCAGGTCAAGGGCCTGAGCGCCTGGACCTCGCGCGGCCGCACGGCCGCACTCCACGTCTCCGCCGGCCTCGGCACGTCGATCTACGCTCCCGTGCGTTTCGCGTGCCCGCCGGAAGCGACCCTCCTGACCTTCCTACCCCGGGTATCGTGACGCCATGGCAACAAAGAAACGTGGAAGCTGGAAGCGCGGTCCGTTGACGCGCGTCCTCGGCCTGGTCGGGGTGAGCGGCCTCGCCGCCGTCCTGATCACCGCGCTCGTGACTCCGCTCGTCTCCGTCGCCAACATCGCGGAGAACAGCTCGATCAACCTCTTCGAGAGCCTCCCCGACTACCTGGAGATCAACGAGCTCCAGCAGGTCACCGAGCTCTACGCGAAGCAGGGCGGGCAGGACGTGAAGTTCGCCCAGTTCTACAACCAGAACCGCGTCGAGGTGCCGCTCGACAAGATCTCGCCATGGGTTCCGCTCGCGGCGATCTCGGTGGAGGACCCGCGCTTCCGTGAACACGACGGCGTCGACGTCATCTCCGCGGCCCGCGCGCTCGTCACGTCCGTCATCGGCGACGCCTCCGCAGGCGCCTCCACCATCACCATGCAGTGGGTCCGCAACGTGCGCGTGCAGGAGGCCGAGGCCATCCTCGACCCCGCCGAGAGCGAGAAGGCCTACATCGAGGCGACCGACCCGAACACGGGGCGAAAGCTGCAGGAGATGCGTCTCGCCATCGGTGTCGAGCAGCAGTACTCGAAGGACGAGATCCTCCAGGGCTACCTCAACATCGCCCTCTTCGGCGGCACCACGTACGGCATCGAGTCGGCCGCCCAGCGCTACTTCGGCAAGCCGGCGATCGACCTGAACCTGCAGGAGGCCGCAAGCCTGATCGCCATCGTGCAGGAGCCGAACGCCTACCGCCTCGACCGCGAAGAGAACATCGAGGGCAACAAAGAGCGCCGCGACTACATCCTGATGCGCATGATGGAGGAAGGCGCGATCGATCAGGCGACCTACGAGTCGACCATCGCGCTGCCTGTCGAGCCGAACGTCAAGGACCCGAACCACGGCTGCGAGTTCGCGGAGGGCAACGCCAAGTACTTCTGCAAGTTCGTGCAGCTGTCCGTGCTCCAGGACGAGGCGTTCGGCGCCACCGAGGCTGAGCGCAACTTCAACCTCGCCGGCAAGGGCTACAAGATCTACACGTCCCTCGACCTCGACATGCAGAGCGTCGCGACGCAGTCCATGCAGAACGCGGTGCCGTCGACCTACCCGGGAACCGACCTGGGCGCCGCGGCCTCCATGGTCGAGAACGGTACGGGACGCATCCTCGCGATGGTGCAGAACACCCAGTTCAGCGAGGTCGCAGAGAACCAGGAGCAGCCCGGCGTCACCTCCGTGAACTACAACGCGGACTACGAGTACGGCGGCTCGACGGGCTTCCAGACCGGATCGACGTACAAGATCTTCACGCTCGCCGAGTGGATCGCGTCGGGCAAGTCGCTCTACTCCTCGGTGCCCGGCCAGAACCGCACCTTCTACCTGGAGAACTTCTCCAACACGTGCGAGGCCGAATCCGACGGCCCGTGGGCACCGACCAACGACAGCGGCCAGCGCGTCGGCACCGTCTCCGTGAAGTCGGCGACGGCGTCGTCGATCAACACCGCCTACGTGACGATGGCCGAGCGCCTCGACCAGTGCCGCATCCGCGACACCGCGATGGCACTCGGCGGCCACCGCGCTGACGGGGCCATCAACCAGTCCGTTCCCGCCGCCATCCTGGGCGCCGCCAACGAGATGGCGCCGCTGTCCATGGCGACCGTCATGTCCGGCCTCGCGAACAACGGCGTCTCCTGCTCCCCCACGGGCATCGACCGCGTGACGCTGCCCGACGGCACGGAGGTCACCGGGCCCAAGTCACGCTGCATCCAGGCTGTCTCCCCGCAGGTCGCGGCCGGCGTCGACGAAGCCCTTGCTGGCGTCGTCAACGGGGGCACCGGCTCCCGGTCGAACCCGGGCATCGTGCCGCTCATCGGCAAGACGGGCACCACCGACAACGGCCTGCAGACGTGGATGGTCGGAGCGACGACGAAGGTCGGCCTCGCTGTCTGGGTCGGCAACGCCAACGGCCTCCTGCCGATGTACGACGTCGACCTGCCGCTCGCGGCGGGAAGCCAGACACGTCACGTGCTCTTCAACGACATCATCGGGCACGCGATGAGCACCTACGGGGGTGGAGACTTCCCCGAGTACGTCGAGGATGAGGACGCCCTGGTTCTCGCCACGATCCCAGACCTGACGGGACGCTCCACGGAAGAGGCGCGCCAGGTGCTCGAGAGCCTCGGCTTCGGCGTCTCGATCGGTCCTTCGGCCGACTCGGACCAGTCGCCTGGAAGCGTCGCGAACACCCTGCCGACAGCAAACACGCGTGTCGACAAGGGGACGACCGTCACCATCCACCCCTCCGCGCTCCCCGATGATTCGACGACCGGCCTGCTGGCTCCGGACGTGACCGGGAAGACGCAGGACGAGGCGACCTCGCTTCTGGCCGGTGCAGGGTTCACCGGAACAGTGACCGTCATCTCCGAGGCGAGCGCCACCGTTCCGAGCGGCCAGGTGATTCGCACGGATCCTGCAACGGGTACGCCGATCGAGCCGACCGGGCAGCTTCGCCTGTTCGTCTCGTCTGGCCCCTAGAAGTTTCCGTGGCTCGCGCCCTCGGTTGGCGGCGCGAGCCAGCTTCGGGTACTCTTGGGGAGTTCGCCGCTCGGCGGTGAGCGATCGGGGTGTGGCGCAGTTTGGTAGCGCGCTTCGTTCGGGACGAAGAGGTCGTGGGTTCAAATCCCGCTACCCCGACAGATTGGTCCGAGTTCGCAGTGCGAACTCGGACCTTTTTTGTGCGCGCGTCAGCGTATGCCTTGGCGGTCCGCGTCCTGGCAGTTCGCCAGCGCGAATCAGGTCATCTCCGGCGGAGCGTCCGGTTCCGTTCGACACGATCGGATCCGGCGGCGAGCTGGCGTTGCAGCATCCAGACGAAGGCGGCGGCGACGCCGATCCCAGGCACGTCGCGGAGGACGCTCATGCGAGACAGTCGGTCCAAGAGCTCCGCGATCTCGTCTGGGCTGTGGCCGGGTGCGTCCAGCTGCGCTTGGAGCGGGAGTGCCATGGCCGCGGTGACTCCGCAGATCGCGAGCTGGGCCGCGAAGGTGGCGACCACCAGGCCGCGCGGGACACGGGTCGGGCACCAGCGGATGAGAAGGCCGTTGAGCGCGGTAGCGGCCAGCAGCGGCACGGGCAGCCATGGGATCAGCCGCTTGCCGAAGTCTGCGTGGTAGGCCGCGAAGTCGTCGATGGCGATCAGGTTGTACCAGGAGGGGTAGGTGACATGACCCTCGAAGAGGCCGATGCCGGTCACGGCGAAGGTGAGCGTGAGCGCGCGCGGTCGAACCGGACCTGGACGAGCAGAGCGTGCTCGATCTGGTCTGGGTGCTCAACTCGCCCGAGGTCTACCTCCTCCAGGTCCGCGAGAACGGACTCACAGACGAGCAGTACCGCAACTGGCTGACCCAGACGCTGTTGGACAGCCTGACCGACCGACGCGGGACCGGTTCGGCAGGATGACCCTCGCCTGACCCGCGATGGCCTCCGGATGCGCTCGCCAGAGCCCCTCGGCGGCCATGGTGTAGCTTCGGCGCATGTCGAACGCGTGGGCGAAGTGCTGATTCCGGACGACCTCGTGCGGCGCCTCTCGGGGCGGCCCGCGGACATCGGAGATGACGGCGACGCCTGGCTGCGCCGACTGCCCTCGCTCATCGACGAGCGGCTCGACGCCTGGGATCTCTTGGTGGCTGGTGATACCCGCAATGGGCACAACGCGATCGTCATCCCGGTCACCCGGCGCGGTGAGCCGCAGATGCTGAAGCTCAGCTGGCCGCACCGGGAGGCGGCGTCCGAGCACCTCGGCCTGCGTCACTGGAACGGTGGAGGCATCGTGCGGCTGGCGGCCGCCCACCCCGCGGACTTCGCGCTGCTTCTCGAGCCCCTCGACTCCGATCGGAACCTGCACGGGATCGAGACCGATGACGCGTGCCTCGTGATCGGCGGCCTGCTGCGTCGGCTGAACGTCGCTCCCCCGCGCTCCGTTCCCGACTTCCGCGCGGAGGCGCGCGGGTGGATCGAGCCGCTGCGTGCGCATCCGCCGTCGGTGCCCCGCCGCTGGGTGGACCGGGCGCTCGACACGTTCGACGCCAGACCCTACGAGCCGAGGCTGCTGCATCTGGATCTGCACTTCGGCAACGTGCTCGCGGCGGGTCGGGAGCCGTGGCTGGCGATCGACCCGAAGCCCGTGGCGGGTCCGGCCGGCTTCGAGGTGTACCCCGCGCTGCGCACCCGCGTCGAGGACTACCGCGGCGGGTCGCTCACGCACGCCGAGGTGCGAAGCCGAGTCGAGCTCATCTGCGGCGAGGCCGGCATCAACCTCGACGATGCGAGAGAGTGGTGCATCGCGCACGCCGTGCTGAACGCCCACCAGGTCGCCGAGGAGGGATGGCCGACGCTCGTGACCATGCACCTGGCCATCGCGAAGGCGCTGTCGGACCTCTGAGTGCGCGCACCGCCCGCAGATGGGTCGTTCTCGCCCCGTTTCGAGCGTCGAAACGGGGTGAGAACGACCCATCCGGAGAGGATGCGCCGAGCGCAACCTCAGCCGCGCAGGATCCCTGCCGCGTAGGCGGCCTGACCGATGTGCTGGGCCGCGTCGTCGATGATGCTGACGAGGCGGGCGGCTCGCGTGACGGGCGGGTCCCAGTCCTCGTCGATGACCTCGCCGAGGGCGTCTGCACTGAGCGAGCGGATGTGCGCGCGCAGCGCATCCGTCGCGGCACGCAAGTAGTCGAGCAGCAGCGCCGCGTCGTCGACGGCCACGGCCCGCGCCTCGGCGGGCGTGTGCCCGTATCCGACTGAATCGCCCAGCTCGCCGAGCCCGAAGCGGGTGTCGAATCCTTGCGAGGACCAGACTTCCTCACCCTCGGTGAGCCCGGCGACCTGCGCGTCGATCTCGCGTCCCGTGTGCCAGAGCAGCCAGGCGATCGAGTTGTCGTGCCCGCCCGGGTGCGCGTTGAGCGCGTCGGGGTTCAGCTCGCTGGCGAGTCGCTCCGCGGCCTCGAGGGGGCGCCCGGCGAAGTCGTCGAGCACGTCGACCACGGACGCGCTCATGCGTGGGACCGCCCGAGGTGCACGAGGTCGTGGCCCGCTTCGATGGGCTCGAGGTTGGGTCCCGGAGGGGTGCCGTCGCCGAACGGGGAGCCGCCGAGCTGCTCGCGGAAGTGCGGCAGGTTCCAGTTGTGCAGCTCTGGGCCCGCTGGCACGATGCCGCTCGGATTGATGTCGCGGTGCACCTCGTAGTAATGGCGCTTGATGTCGACGAAGTCGGTGGTGTCGCCGAAGCCGGGGGTCTGGAAGAGGTCCCGCGCGTAGGCCCACAGCACCGGCATCTCGCTGAGCTTCTGCCGGTTGCACTTGAAGTGGCCGTGGTAGACGGCGTCGAAGCGGGCGAGCGTCGTGAAGAGTCGAACGTCGGCTTCGGTGATGGTGTCGCCCATGAGGTAGCGGCGGGTCTCGAGCCGTTCGGAGACGATGTCGAGCGCCGAGAAGAGCCGGTCGTAGGCCTCGTCGTAGGCCTCCTGCGAGCCCGCGAAGCCGCACCGGTAGACGCCGTTGTTGATCTCCGTGTAGATGTGCTTCATGACGGCGTCCATCTCGTCGCGCAGCGGCTCCGGGTAGAGGTCGGGCGCCCCGTCGCGGTGGAACTCGGTCCACTCGGTCGAGAAGTCGAGCGTGATCCACGGGTAGTCGTTGGTGACGACTCCGCCGCTCGGCACATCCACGATCGCGGGCACCGTGATGCCGCGCGGGTAGTCGGGGAAGCGAGTGAGGTAGGCGTCCTGGATGCGCGGGATGCGGAGCACGGGGTCGAGACCGTCCGGGTCCTTGTCGAACGTCCAGGAGCGCTTGTCGTGCACGGGTCCGCAGACGCCCATCGAGATCGCGTCCTCGAGGCCGAGGAGGCGGCGGACGATGATGGCGCGGTTCGCCCAGGGGCAGGCGCGGGCCACGACGAGTCGGTAGCGGCCGGCTTCGACGGGCCAGGTCTGGATGCCGTCGCCCACCGGGCGTGCGTCCTTCGTGATGCGGTCGCCGATGTAGTTCGTGTCGCGGTCGAAGGGCTGACCCGCTTTCGAGTACACGCCCTGCTCTGCCGCTTCTTCGCGGGCTTCTTCGCCGTCTGGCCGTGCATCCTGCGTCGCCTGAGTCATGTCGCAATCCTAGGAAGCGGATGTGGATGCTCCCTGGGGGCGAAAGTGCGGGGTGGTAGGGCGTCAGGCTGCGGGAATAATTTCACTGGCCCAAGACATAACTAAAGTGTCGTCCTGCGCCTGCCGGGCGATGCGATTCAACGAAGGAGCAGCATGTCCCGGTTCACCAACAAGGTCGTTCTGATCACTGGCGGAGGGTCCGGCCTCGGCCGCGCGACCGCCGTCCGCGTCGCGAGCGAGGGTGGGAAGCTCGCGCTCGTCGACATCTCCGAGCAGGGTCTCGAGGCGAGCAAGGCCGCCATCCGCGAAGCTGCGCCAGACGCCGAGGTCTTCACGACGACCGCGGACGTCTCGAGCGAAGCCGAGACCGAGGCGTACGTCGCGGCCACCGTGGAGCACTTCGGCCGTATCGACGGCTTCTTCAACAACGCCGGCATCGAGGGCCGCCAGAACCTCACCGAGGACTTCGGCGCCGAGGAGTTCGAGCGGGTCGTCTCCATCAACCTCCGCGGCGTCTTCCTCGGTCTCGAGAAGGTGCTCAAGGTCATGCGCGAGCAGGGCTCCGGCTACGTCGTGAACACGGCTTCCGTCGGCGGCATCCGCGGCGTCGGCAACCAGTCCGGCTACGCCGCCGCGAAGCACGGAGTCGTCGGCCTGACCCGCAACTCGGCCGTCGAGTACGGCCAGTTCGGCGTGCGCATCAACGCCATCGCGCCCGGCGCGATCTGGACCCCGATGGTCGAGAACTCCATGCGTCAGCTCGACGCCGAGAACCCCAAGAAGGCGGCAGAGCAGTTCATCCAGATCAACCCGACGAAGCCTACGGACAGCCGGAGGAGATCGCGTCCGTCGTCGCGTTCCTCCTCTCGGACGACGCGAGCTACATCAACGCGGCAGTCGTGCCGATCGACGGCGGGCAGTCCGCGAAGTACTAACCGGGCGCTGATCTCGGAACGGGGCGGCGGGCCCGACCGTCAGCAGGCCACGGGTCTACGCTGACGGCATGACCGCCGCCCCGTCCCCAGATGTCGACGCCTACTTCGCCGAGCTCGAGCATCCGCAGAAGGACGTCGCGGTTGGCCTGCGCGAGTTGCTTCTCGACGCGCATCCCGCCGTCGTCGAGAGCATCAAGTGGAAGGCACCGAACTACGAGGTTGCCGACGACTTCGCCACCCTCAACCTGCGGCGCCCGAGCGCCGTGCAGCTCGTGCTCCACACGGGCGCGAAGGTGAAGCCGGAGCATCCGGAGATCGTGGTTTCCACTCCCCCGAAGCTGCTCACATGGCCCGGCCGGCACCGGGCCGTCGCGTCGTTCTCGAGCCTCGCCGAGTTCGAAGACGCCCGCGAGGCGCTGGCCGGCATCGTGCGGTCCTGGGCCGAGCAGGTCGAGGCCTGACCGACCGCGGACCCTGCAGCGTGCGGCCCCAGAGCACCGCCGCTCAGCGCGCCGAGGTGTAGCTGTTCCCCGCGGCCGGGACGCCGCCGAAGATCTGGTCGATGGTGACGAGCACGAACCCTCGGTCGTGCAGGCCCGTGAGGATCTCGGGCACCGCATCCACCGTCGAGTCGTGGATGTCGTGCATGAGAATGATCGAGCCCGCCTCGGCTTCGTTCGCTCCGCGGTCGACGATCGTCTCGTGCGGCGGCCCCTCCCAGTCGAGGGTGTCGATGTCCCAGAGGATCGAGGGCATGCCGACTTTCGTGAGCACACGCGCGTCGACGTCGCCGTACGGGGGCCGGAAGACGCTCGGCCGCTCGCCGGTCGCGGCGAGGATGGCGTCGTTCGTCTTCTTGACCTCTTCCTCGATCTTCTTGTCGTCGAGGGTCGTGAACTGCGGATGCGACCACGAGTGGTTGCCGAGCTGGTGCCCGTCGTCGTCGATCTGCCGTGCGATCTCCGGATAGCGCTGCACGTTGGGGCCGACGAGAAAGAAGGTGGCGGTCGCGTCCTGCTCGCGGAGCTGCCCGAGCAGGGTCTCCGTGATCGGCGCTGGTCCGTCGTCGAAGGTGAGGGCGACGCACGCGAACAGCTCGCAGTTGACATCGCGCTCCCCCGCCGGCGGCCGTTCGCCAGCGAGCAGCGGTTGCGGCGTCGCGGAGGCCGCGACGAGCTCGCGGCCGAGGTCGGTGAGCATGGGGGCCGCCGCATCCGGTGCGATGTGGATGCTCGGGAAACGGTGCGAGATCGGCTCGCCGACCACCAGCGTCGTCTCACCGTCCGGGGAGACCGGCGGGGCCGCGTCCGCGCCGCCGGACACATCCATCTCGGGGGTGAGCAGCCCGGCGGGGATGCCGATGCGCAACCCGCCGTCTGGCGTCGGCGTGACGTCGGCGAAGCCCTGCGCGAGCACGGCGGCGTTGGCCTCGCTCGGCGGCGCGACCTGCGTGTCCCAGAGCGCTCCGAGCTCGCGGCGCGCGGCGAGCACGAGCTCGTTCCAGATCGAGAGCGCCGCGTCTGCCGTGATGACGTCGGCCCCGCCTGCTTGCTGCGCCGTGGCCGTGTCGGCGAAGAACACGAAGCTCTCGTCGCGGGTCACGGCCGGCGTCGCGCCGACGGTGCCCTCGACGACGCGCACGCGCTCGCCGAACTCGCTGCCACTCGCCACCACGATCTCGCAGGTGATGACCAGCGCCTCCCCTTCGGCGGCGCCTCCCTGCGCGAGCACTTCCGCCGCGGGGGTACTGCTCGAACCTGCTTCGCAGCCGCGGCTGCCGAGCCCGGCACCGGCCGCGGCGGCCTCCGGCTCGTAGACCGTGCCGAGACGTGATGCGAACGCGCCGACGGTGTCGATGACGAGCAAGCGGATGCGCGTGTTCAGGTCGGTCTGGCCCGGCACCTCCGTCCACCTCGCGTCCACCGCCGGCGCCGAATCGCGGATGCGGTAGTGATCGAGCGGGGTCGCGCCAGCCTCCGCGCCGGCGACGTCGCCGGTGGTCTCATCGAAGCTCGTGACGGCGGCGCGCACGGGCGGCTGCCAGGCGAGATCGGGTGCTGGCGTGCAGGCCGCGAGCGCGAAGGTGGCCACGCCGAGCATCGCGACGCCGAGCAGGCGCCGGACAGGGCGGCGCTTGGAGCGCTGTCGGGATGCATCCGTCATGCGACCGGCCCGCCGATGCTCTCGAGGATCTGGGCGATCGCCGGACGGTAGCGGTCGAGGTCGTCGGCGCTGGCGCTGAACTGCACCGACGCGTTCGGCGAGACGGCGCCCGGGCTCGACACGGCCGCGGCCCCGACCATCACACCGGGTGCGCCCTGCCCCTCGGCGGCGGGCTGCCCGTACTCGTAGCTGCCGTGGCGAACCGAGAGCCCGTCCTTCGGGGCCTCGTCGATCCAGAACAGGCTGCCGAGCCCGGAGGTCAGGGCCCCCTCGGGCACCTCGCCGTCGCGCACGAGCGATTCGGCGGCCTCCCCGGCTGCGGCGTCGGAGGCATCCACCATGGACAGCGGCTGCGCCGGCACCCGCAGGGTGATCTCGAGGCGCGCATCCGGGCTGCGAAGCGTGACGACGTCTGTTCCGAAGTAGTGGGGCACGATGACCCACCCGGTCGGCGCGACGACCGAGACTCCCGTCTCCCCTCCGCCCACGGCGACCGTCTCGTCGGCTTCCGCCGCTCGGCTCGTCATCTGCGTGAGCAGCGAGCCTCCGAAGAAGAACCCGAGCACCGCGAGCGCAGCGACCAGCACGACGCCGAGCGCGACGTACAGCCAGGGGCTGCTGCGCGTGCGCTCGGGGGCTGCGTGATGCGGGGTCGTCATCGGAGGCTCCGGACTGTCGGGGGGCGCGGACGGATGCACCCAGGCTACTGACTCGAGAGCGCTTCCGATCGGCTCTCACGCGGAAGTTCGTGCCTCTCGCTGCGCCGGGGGCGGACCTGTGGTCGCTTCACCGGCGCGGGAGCAACCACAACTCAGTCCTGGTCTCGCAAGGGGAGGCGGTCTCGGAGCGCGGCGAGGAGGACATCGAGGGCCAGCTCGAACGAGCGCTCGACGCGTTCAGAACCCGATCGGGAGGCAGCGAGGAGCTTCCCGAAGAGCTGGGTGGGTGCCTCCGGCTGCCAGACCTGTTCCGGCGAGGCCAGCTCCAACCCGAAACCGAGGGCGAACGCGTCGATCATGCCGACGAGGGTGAGGATCTCGTCGTCGGGGAATCCGCCGGACTGCAGCGCCACGGCGAGGTCGTCGTAGGCGTCGATCACCGTTGGGCTCGTGATGGTCTTCCCGATGAGGAAGGGGAGGAGTGCCGGATGGTCGGCGTACATGCGCCGCTGTCGGCGCACGACATCCTCCACGAACGCGTCCCACGGTTGATCGGCGGGCAGCGTGCGATACCGCTCGACGAGGCGGCCACGCATGAGCTCGACGATGTCGTCGAGCCCGGAGACGTGCTTGTACAGCGAGGACGGCCGCACGCCCAGCTTGCGGGCGATGGCGTTGACGCCGAACGGCTCGCCTCCCTCGACCAGCTCGAGGCCGGCGTCCGCGATGAGGGTTGGCGTGAGGCCCACGATCCTGCGTCCGTCCATCCACTCGCTCCTTCGCGCGCCGCGACGTTGTGCATCCGATTCGGGCATTCGAGGAAAATGTTCGGGATGACTACCGCTCGAGCCCGTCTCCGTGCATACTAGCGAACACCATTCGCTGGCGAATGGTGTTCGCCAAACGTTCGTCTCAACGACGCATCACGACTTTGCACGCAGCGACCCGGCCCCGGCCGAGCCCAGACCCCACTGGAGCCCCATGACAACTGCAGCCGAACTCAGCACACGGGTGCCCCTGCGCTTCGCGCCGGCCTCCGCGACGTTCGCCATCGCGATCGCGGGGTACCTCGCCGTGAACCTGTCGCCCTACATGATCAGCGCGGCACAGGAGGCGATCGGCCTCGATGTGCTCGCCGCGAGCTGGCTCGTCACGGGCACGCTCCTCCTGACCGCCGTCGCGGGCCTTGCCGCCGCGGGCCTCTGCGCCGGGAGGCGTCGGCACCTGGTCGCCCGCATCGGGCTCGGCATCGCGACGCTCGGCTTCCTCGCTGCGGCCCTCGTCCCGGCGCTCACCATTCCCGGCCTGCTGATCGGCGGCGTCGGAGCGGGCGGCGCCGTGGCCTCCGCCGGAGCGGCGATGGCGTCGTTCCGGAACCCGGATCGTGTCGCGGGATGGAACGGCTTCGCGAACCGAGGCGTCATCACGATCGTCCTCGCAGTCCTCCCCATCCTCGGACTCGCGCCCCTCAACGTCTTCGGCGCGCTCGCGCTCTTCTCAGCCATCGGCCTGGTCGTGACGACGTGGCTCCCCCGCGCACCCATCCTCGACCAGGGCGCCAGCCTCGGAACGGCAGGGGCCGCGACGGGCGAGGCCATGCCCATCGAGATCCCGCCGACCGGCGCGATCCGCACCCAGAGCGCCGCGCCCTCGCGCCTCCTCACGATCAGCGGCTTCGTCCTGCTCATCGTCTTCGCCCTCTGGGCCGCGAGCGAGGATTCGCTGTGGGCCATGATCGGCATCATCGGCGCGGAGACCAGCGGCCTGACGCCGGAGGGGCTGGGCATCGCCCTCTCCGGCGCCACCGCGGGCGGGCTCCTCGGTTCGCTCGCGCTCATGGCGGTCGGCAACCGCCTCGGCCGTGCCGTCCCGCTTGTTGTCCTGCTGGTGCTGGGCGGCATCCTCAAGATCGTGCAGGGCACGCTCACCGACGAGACGGCGCTCATCGTGGCGTTCGTCGCCTGGAACTCGATCTACGCCGTCGCGTTCATGTACTTCCTGTCGACGGCGGCGGCGCTGGATGCTCGCGGCCGCTGGTCGGGACCGCTGCTGTCGGTGTACCTCGTCGGCTCGGCCCTCACGCCCCTCATCGGCGCCAGCCTGAGCGAGCTCCTCGGGGCGCAGGGCTTCACGCTGGCGCTCGGCATCACGAGCTTCGTCCTCGCCGTGCCGACCGGCATCATCGCGGCCATCTCCACTCGCACCGAACGATCCATCCCGAACACCGCGGAGGCACTCGCATGACCACCACCCTCTACCTGAACGGCCGCGTCTTCCAGGGCACCGCATCCGCTGATCCCATGGATGACGTGGACGCGAGCGCGTTTGTCGTGCGTGACGGCGCGTTCGCGTTCGTCGGCGACGAGGCGGATGCGCGTGCCTTCGCTGCGGAGCCAGACGTGACCGTCGACCTCGGCGGGCAGCTGGTGCTCCCCGGCATCACGGATGCGCACACGCACCTCGTCATGATGGGCGAGGCACTTGGGCAGGTCGGGCTCACGGACGCGCGCGATCTCGCCGAGGTTCAGCGCCTGCTCGCGGAGGCTCGGGCCGCTGACCCGGATGCGAGGGTCCTTCGGGGTCGGGGTTGGCTTTTCGACTCGATCCCCGGCGGCGCCCCGACAGCGGCGATGATCGACGAGGTCGTGGCCGATGTGCCCGTGTACCTCGACGCCAACGACTACCACTCGTGCTGGGTGAACAGCGCGGCGCTGCGCGAGCTCGGCATCACTCGTGAGACGCCGGACCCGAGCGGCGGACGCATCGAGCGCGACGCCGACGGGGAGCCGAACGGCATGCTCTACGAGACCGCCGCGGTCGAGTACGCGTGGGTGCAGCGCGACCTCGCGATGACCGACGCCGACCGCGACGCCGCTGTTGAACGCGTGCTCGCCGCCTACAGCGAGGCCGGGGTGACGGGAGTCGTCGACATGGCGCTCAACGAGGTCGCCCTCGATGCGCTGCAGCGCGCCGCCGACCGCCGTGAGGGCCAGCTTCCACTGCGGGTCGCCGCGCACTGGCTTGTGTCCAATGCCGACGACGATGTTGCGAACCTCGAGCAGGTCGAGCGCGCCAGGGCGCTCGCGGAGCAACACACGTCCCCGTGGCTGCGGGTCGTCGGCATCAAGCTCATCCTCGACGGCACGATCGACGCCTGCACGGCGGCCATGAGCCAGCCGTACTCGGACGGCTCGAACGCCGACGCCATCTGGCCTGTGGAACGTCTGTTCCCCGTGGTCGCGGCCTCTGATGCGGCTGGCCTGCAGGTCGCGATGCACGCCATCGGAGACGCCGCGAGCACGATGGCGCTGGATGCGCTCGAGCACGCGTTCGAGGCGAACGGCGCCATCGAGCGCCGACACCGCATCGAGCACCTCGAGTACGCCGCGCCCGGCACGGCGGAGCGCATGGCTGACCTCGGCATCACCGCATCCATGCAGCCCGTGCACGCCGACCCGGCGATCCTCGACAACTGGATCGCGCAGCTCGACGACGACCGTGTGGAGCGCGGCTTCGCGTGGCACGAGTACGAAGACGCGCAGGCGACGCTCGCGTTCTCGACGGATGCGCCCACCGCCCCCTACGGTCCGCTCGCGAACCTGTACGTCGCGGCGACCCGCGAGTCGGCGCTCGACCCGAGCTTCCCTGCCGCGCAGATACTTGGCCGCACGGTGCCGATCGAGCGCGCGATCGTGCACGCGACGAGGGATGCGGCCGCCTCGGTCGGCGACGCGGACTGGCGTGGCGAGATCCGCGAGGGACTCGCCGCCGACTTCTTCGTCGTCGACACGGACGTGCTGAGCGAGCCCGCCGCGAGCCTGCTCACGGCACGGACGGTGCTGACGGTTGTCGCCGGGCGGGTGACGTTCGAGGCCGGACGTCGCGCCTAACCGAGGACAGGTGATCGCGCAGAAACGGGGTCAGGACCACACGGGAAGCAGCGCTGGCCGCCCCAAGTGTGCGCACAGGAGCGAGTACTCGCCCCGCCTACTTGTCGTAGACCTCACGCCGGTGGCCAGCGTGAACGATCACCACGGTCAAGACGTCGTCCTGAATGCGATACAGCACGCGGTAATCACCGGTCCGAACGCGCCACTCAGGGCGTCCGGTGAGCTTCTTCGCGGCAGGTGGTCGTGGGTCCTCCGCGAGCAGCTCGACCGCGGCCTGGATGCGACGCTTCGCCTCCGGCGGGAGCTTCTTGATGGCTCTGGCCGCCGCCGGGAGGACCAGGATCTGGTAGCTCACAGAGCGAGGCCGAGGTCACGCTTGACGGCATCCCACGGAATCGGCTCCTCCCCCAGCGCCTCGGTCTCTTCCCACGCAGCGTCCACTGCTCGAATGTCCGCGAGTTCCTCTGCGTCCTCGAGGAGCTGCTGCAACTGGGCGGCGTCGATCACGGCCGCGACGGGCCGGTTCCGCCGAGTCAGGTACACGGGCTCGAGGCGCGCGTCGTCGATGATCGAGGCCAGGCGAGCACGGGCATCGGTGATAGCGATCTGACTCATGGGGACAGCGTACGTCGAATCGAAGAAAACGTACAGAGTGCGCGATAATGCACTAAAAGTTCGAGACCTGGGAGGCGATCTGAGGTTGCCCCTACCCGAGCAGTTCCACACCCGCCTCCGCGACAACCGCCCGCACCTCGTCGAGGTACCGCTGCGCCTGCTCGGTGAGGGGGATCGCGGAGTGGCCGATCCAGCCGATCTCGATACGTTCATCCACCTCCAGGGGCACGGCGACGATGCCAGGGTCGAGGTCGTCGCTGATGATGCCGGTCGAGATGGTGTAGCCGTCGAGGCCGATCATGAGGTTGAAGATCGTCGCCCGGTCGGAGACGCGGATCTCCCGTCTGCTCGACAGGGTCGAGAGGATCTCCTCGGCGAAGTAGAACGAGTTGTTCGCGCCCTGATCGAAGGTGAGGCGCGGCAGGTCAGCCAAGTCGTCGAGCGTCGCACGCTTCCGGGACGCGAGCGGGTTCCGCCGCGAGACGAAGATGTGCGGCTGCGCGAGGAACAGCGGATGGAACACCAGACCTGAATCCCGCAGCAGCTTGTCGATGACGTTGCCGTTGAAGTCGTTCCGGTAGAGGAGACCGAGCTCGCTGCGGAGCGTCCGCACGTCCTCGATGATCTCCCACGTGCGGGTCTCGCGCAGCGAGAACTCGTACTCGGCCGCCCCGGTCGCCTTCACCATCCGCACGAACGCATCCACCGCGAACGAGTAGTGCTGCGCCGACACCCCGAGCAGACGCCGCGACGGCGGACGGCCCAGGTACCGCTGCTCGAGGAGTGCCATCTGCTCGACCACCTGCTTCGCGTACCGGAGGAACTCGGTGCCGTCGGTGGTGAGCGAGACGCCGCGCGCCGACCGGACGAGGAGGGCGCGACCCACGCGCGCCTCGAGGTCCTTCATCGCCGCCGACATCGTCGGCTGGGCGACAAAGAGGACGTCGGCGGCGGCGCTGATCGAGCGCTCCGCGGCGACCTCCACGAAGTAGTGGAGCTGCTGCAGGGTCACGCCGTTCGATCGCCGACTCATAGCCCAAAACTATAGTGACGAATAGTTGCGACGGATTACCCGATAGCCGGCGCCCGCCTGCACAATAAATGCATCCACGCCCACAGGCCTGCCGGCCTCACGACTCCCGGATTGGCCTCACATGGCGAACGACATCACGTTCAACATCACCACCACGCGCTTCGACGAGCACTACGCGCCGTCGGACAGCTCCCGCATCACCACGAACTTCGCCAACCTGGCACGCGGCGAGCACCGCCAGCAGAACCTCCGCAACGCCCTCACGATGATCGACCGGCGCTTCAACGACCTCGCCCGCTGGGACAACCCCACCGGCGACCGGTACACGCTCGAGCTCGACATCATCTCCGCCTCGCTGCAGTTCGACGACGACGGCGACGACCGGGAGTTCCCACTCCTCGAGGTCCTCGACATCGGCATCGTCGACCAGCAGACCGGCAAGCGCCACCAAGGCATCGTGGGCAACAACTTCTCCTCCTACCTGCGCGACTACGACTTCAGCGTGCTGCTGCCAGCCGCGAACGCGGGCGGCATCGGGTTCACCCTGCCGGACGGCTTCGGCGAGTTGCACGGCAAGCTCTTCCAGCACTTCCTCGACTCCCCCGCCTACCGGCAGCGGTTCCACAAGTCGCCCGTCATCTGCATCAGCGTCTCCACGAGCAAGACGTACACGCGCACCGACAACCACCACCCGGTCCTCGGCGTCGAGTACCGACAGGACGACTACTCGCTGACCGACCAGTACTTCGGCAAGATGGGCCTGCAGGTCCGCTACTTCATGCCGCCAGGCAGCGTCGCGCCCCTCGCGTTCTACTTCCGCGGCGACCTGCTCAGCGACTACTCGCTCCTCGAGCTCACCGGCACGATCAGCACGATGGAGGCGTTCCAGAAGATCTACCGCCCCGAGATCTACAACGCCAACTCAGCCGCCGCGAACGTCTACAGCCCCACGCTCGACCAGCAGGACTTCTCCCGCACCGAGATCGGCTACGACCGCGAAGAGCGCAGCCAGCTCGCGAAGACACAGGGCGCGTACACGGCCGAGCACTTCGTGAAGCCGCACGGCGACGTGCTGGATGCGTGGGCCGCCAACTACTCCGTCTCCGCCCGATGACCGACGAAGGATCGACGATCATGAACACCCTCCTCCCCGTTGCCAGCGTAGGCAGCCTCCCCAAGCCGTCATGGCTCGCCAAGCCCGAGGTCCTCTGGTCTCCCTGGGAGCTCGAGGGCGCGGCGCTCGTCGAAGGCAAGCAGGATGCGCTGCGCATCGCCGTGCAGGAACAGCGCCGACGCGGCGTCGACATCATCAGCGACGGCGAGCAGACCCGCCAGCACTTCGTGACGACGTTCATCGAGCACCTCGAGGGCGTCGACTTCGAGAACCGCGAGACGGTCCGCATCCGCGACCGCTACGACGCGAGCGTCCCCACGGTCGTCGGAGCCGTGAGCCGCAAGCAGCCCGTCTTCCTCGACGACGCGAAGTTCCTGCGCGCGCAGACCGACCAGCCCATCAAGTGGGCGCTCCCAGGGCCGATGACGATGATCGACACCCTCTCCGACCGGCACTACAAGAGCCGCGAGAAGCTGGCGTGGGAGTTCGCGACCATCCTCAACCAGGAAGCCAAGGAGCTCGAGGCGGCCGGCGTCGACATCATCCAGTTCGACGAGCCCGCCTTCAACGTCTTCTTCGACGACGTGGCGGACTGGGGAGTCGCAGCCCTCGAGCGCGCGGCAGAGGGCCTGCGCGCCGAGACGGTCGTGCACATCTGCTACGGCTACGGCATCAAGGCGAACAACGACTGGAAGGCGACGCTCGGGGCCGAGTGGCGTCAGTACGAGCGGACGTTCCCGCTCATCCAGAAGTCCTCCATCGACATCGTGTCGCTCGAGAGCCACCACTCCCATGTGCCGACGGACCTCGTCGAGCTCATCCGCGGCAAGAAGGTCATGCTCGGCGCCATCGACGTGGCAAGCGAGCAGATCGAGACGCCGGAGGAGGTCGCCGACACGCTCCGCAAGGCCCTCCAGTTCGTGGATGCAGACAAGCTCATCGCGAGCACCAACTGCGGCATGGCTCCTCTGCCGCGCGACGTCGCCTACGGCAAGCTGAGCGCGCTGTCTGCGGGAGCTGCCATCCTCCGCGCGGAGTTGGGCGAGCAGGCCTGACCGCTAGACCGAGATGAACGCGACGGGGTCGGATGCGCCGGTCAGATGCGACCTAGACGCGCCCGGCCCCAAGGCGTCCGTGCGACGCTTCGAGGTAGCAGTTGCCGCACATCGACTCGTAGCTGACCTCGCCCTGGTCGATCGCGACCTGGCCACCGTCGAACACGAACTCGCCCGCGACGCGGCGGCCGTTGAAGATCGCTTTCCGCCCGCAGCGGCAGATCGTCTTGAGCTCCTCCAGCGAGTGCGCGATCTCGAGCAGCCGCTGGCTGCCGGGGAATGCGATCGTCTGGAAGTCGGTGCGGATGCCGTACGCGAGCACCGGGATGCCGTCGAGCACCGCGATGCGCAGCAGCTCATCGACCTGCCAGGTCGTCAGGAACTGCGCCTCGTCGACGAGCAGGCACGAGATGGGCTGCCCGTCGGCGACCAGCGCCGCGAGCTGCTCGCGGGGACTGTCCTCGGCACCCACCAGGATCTCGACGCGCCTCGTCATGCCGAGGCGAGAGGCGATCTCGCCCTCAGCCTTCGTGTCGACCGCGGGCTTCGCGAGCACAACCCGGTGCCCGCGCTCCTCGTAGTTGAACGCCGCCTGCAGCAGCGCCGTCGACTTGCCCGAGTTCATCGCCCCGTAGCGGAAGTACAGCTTGGCCATGGTCCTCCTCGTTTCAGGGCTGAGCCCGGTCGATCGTACCCGCCCGCAACGGCATGCGCCCACCCCGCGGCACCGACCCCAGCGTGCGACGTCAGAGCCGCTTGACCATCTCCAGCTCCCGCTTCCGCCGGTTCAGGGGGTACGGAATCGTGGAGCCCGTCGCGACGAACCCGCGCCGCTCGTACGCAGCCCGAGCCCGCGCATTGTCCTCGTGCACGTGCAGCATGAGACCGGATGCGCGCGACGACGCCCACGCCTCGACCTCGCCGAGCAGCGCATCCGTCACCCCCGCCGCCGGGCCCCGGTAGCCCTCCGCCACGTAGACGCTCACGAGCATGGGCCACGGCTCGTCCCTGAAGGAGACGCAGCCCATCGTGCCGACCCAGCTGCCGTCTTCGAGCTCGGCGACGAGCGAGATGCCGTCGGCGGCCGCGCCCCGCGCGCCACGCCTGCGCCACTCCCGCTCATCATGGCTGAACGCCTCCGCGAGGGTTTCCGTGTACGCGATCGGGGTGTCCTTGAGCATCTCGATCCTGATCGCCCGCACCGCCCGCCAGTCGTCTGGCGTCGTCGCACGAATCGTGAACTGAGCTTCGGTCATCGCACGAGCGTACTCGCCGCGCGGCGTTCACCTGCCGCCTCTATCGTCACCTCGACAGCACGGTGGCACGGACGAGGTGGGGTAGCGGATGACGACAGGTGCGGGGCCGAGGAAGATCGGCACGGTCGGCGCGACGGCCATCGGCGTCTCCGCGATGCTCGGCGCCGGAGTCTTCTCCGCCTTCGCCCCGGCGGCACAGGCTGCGGGCGGCTGGCTCCTCCTGAGCCTCGCGGTCGCGCTCGCCGTGGCCGCGAGCAACGCCGCCTCGACCGCGCAGCTCGCGCGCCAGCATCCGGGAGCAGGCGGCGTGTACCTCTACGGCCGCGAGCAGCTCGGCGAGTGGCCGGGGTTCCTCGCCGGCTGGGGGTTCGTGATCGGCAAGACGGCGTCGGTCGCCGCCATGGCCATCACCGCCGCCGCCTACCTCGTGCCCGAACCCTTCGCCCGGCCGGTCGCGCTCGCCGTGCTGCTCGCCGTCACGGCGGCCGGGATGCTCGGCATCACGCGCACCGCCGCCGTCGCGACGGTCATCGGCAGCGTGGTGATCGCTGGGCTGATCTGCGTCATGATCGTCGCGCAGGTCTCTCCGCCGATGTTCGGGTCAGCGAGCGGCGACGATGCCCTGTTCTCGGCGCACGGGGTGCTGCAGGGGGCCGGCATCCTGTTCTTCGCCTTCGCCGGTTACGCCCGCGTCGCGACGCTCTCCGAGGAGGTGCGCCATCCAAGGCGCACCGTCCCCCGGGCGATGCTCCTGTCGTTCGTGATCGTGAGCGCCCTGCTGGCCGCACTCGGCTGGGTCCTCCTCACTACGCTCGGTCCAGGAAGACTCGCGCTCACCCCGGCCCCGATCGCGGCGCTCGTCGAGACCCAGCCGGTCGCGGTCGCCGCGGTCAGCGTCCTCGCCGCCGTCTCGTCGATCGGCGCGCTCTCGGCCGTCCTCGCAGGCAGCTCCCGCACCGCCATGGCGATGGGTCGTCGACGTGACCTCCCCGGTGCGCTGGCGCAGCAGCATCCGTCGACCGCGGTGCCGAGAGCCGCAGTGCTGGCCGTCGCGGTCGGCGCCGCCCTGCTCATCTGCGTCGGCGACATCCGCGAAGTCATCGGCTTCTCGAGCGCCGGCGTGCTGGTCTACTACCTGGTCGCCAACCTCAGCGCCCTCACGCAGGCGCGGGAGCACCGCAGCGCGCCCCGCGCCGTGTCGCTCTTCGGTGCCGCGGGCTGCGTCGCCCCTGTCATCACCCTGCCACCGCTCGCCCTGGTGTCTGCCCTCGCGGTCTTCCTCGTCGGCGTCTTCGCGCGCCTCGTGCTTCGGGCGAGACGCGGCTGACCGAGCGCTCGCAGCCACGTGGCGCGTGGCGCGTGGCGCGGTTGTGCCCGCGTGGCGCGTGGCCGCGGCAACGCGTCCGCGTGCCCCGTGGCGCGGCAACGCGGCCCCGCCATGGCGGCCCGCGACACGAACGGACTCGACGCGGACAGTCACGGTGACGAGGCGACGAACATCGCCGTCTGATGCAGCATTTTCGACCTCACGTCACCTTGACTGGCACATGAGGTGTCGACAACGACGCAGACCCACATCACCATGACGCCCTGGCGCGGTGAGAGCTCGAAGGCCCCAGCGCGCCGCACGCCACCGAGGCCGCCCCGCTTGTGCGGGACGGCCTCGGTGGCGTGCGGCGGCGGCGGGCCGGGGTGCTGCCCCGGCCGAGGCCCCTAGTGCGCGTTCAGCTCGAGCGCCTTGGCGCTGGCTGACTGCGTCGAGTCTGCGAGCTCCGCCGACGCGTTGACGTCGGTGCCGAGGCTCGGAACGAGCGCCTCCAGCTTCGGTGCCCACTCCGCCTTCTTGTCGGGGTAGCAGCGGCCGAGCAGGTCGATCATGACCGGGACGGCGACGGATGCGCCGGGCGAGGCGCCGAGGAGGCCGGCGATCGAGCCGTCCTTCTTCGCCACGACCTCGGTGCCCATCTGCAGGATTCCGCCGCGCTTCGGGTCCTTCTTCATGACCTGCACGCGCTGACCGGCCGTGATGAGGCGCCAGTCGGCGGAGTTCGCCTCGGGGAAGAACTCCTTGAGCTGCTCGAACTTCTTGTCCTTGCTCGCGAGCACCTGACCGACGAGGTAGGTGACGAGGTCGAAGTTGTCCTTCGCGACGGCGAGCATCGGGATGAGGTTGTGCGGGCGCAGCGACTTGATGAGGTCGAGGTAGCTGCCCGTCTTGAGGTACTTGGGGCTGAAGCCCGCGTACGGCCCGAACATGAGGGCGGGCTTGCCGTCGACGACGCGGGTGTCGAGGTGCGGCACCGACATGGGCGGGGCACCGACCGATGCTTTGCCGTAGACCTTCGCGAGGTGCTTCTCGACCACCGCGGGGTTGTCGGTGCGCAGGAACTGTCCGGAGATCGGGAAGCCGCCGTAGCCCTTGATCTCCTCGATGCCCGACTTCTGGAGGAGCGGGAGCGCCCCGCCGCCAGCTCCGACGAACACGAAGCGCGCGCGGGTGACGTTCTTGCGGCCCTTCTGCTCGCCGGCGAGCTGCTGCGTCGCGATCTGCCAGATGCCGTCGCGCTGCTGGCGGAGCGCGATGACCTCCGTGTTGAGGCGCAGCACGGCGCCGCGGTCGACGAGGCCCTGCACGAGCTTGTGGGTGAGCGAGCCGAAGTCGACGTCGGTGCCCGCGGCAACGCGCGTCGCCGCGATCTTCTCGCCTGCCGGTCGGCCATCGACGAGCGTCGGAGCCCAGGCCTGGATGACCTCCGGGTCGTCCGAGAACTCCATCGTCGAGAAGAGGGGCTCGGTCTTGAGCAGCTCGAAGCGGCGGCGCAGGAAGTCGACGTTCTCGGCCCCACGCACGAACGTCATGTGCGGCACGGAGTTGATGAAGCCAGACGGCTCGGGCAGCTCGCCGGCCTCGACGAGCGTGGCCCAGAACTGGCGCGACACCTGGAACTGCTCGTTGATCTGGATCGCCTTGGACGCGTCGATGACGCCGTCCTTCTCAGGCGTGTAGTTGAGCTCGCAGAGGGCGGCGTGGCCCGTGCCTGCGTTGTTCCACGGGCTCGAGCTCTCCTGAGCGAGCCCGTCGAGTCGCTCGATGATCTTGATGCTCCACTCGGGCTCGAGCTTCGAGAGCAGCGAGCCGAGGGTGGCACTCATGATGCCCCCGCCGATCAGAACGACGTCGTAGATCTTCTGTGAATCAGTCACCGAATCAGTCTACGACGGGGGCGGATGCGCATCCGCTTCACGTGGGTGGTGCGGCCTGCACATTCGCCCGTTTTTGCTGTTTTCGAATGCCCCACGCCCGAAACAGGGGCCGGGCCACCCCGACCACGACCGGGAACGCAAAAACGGACGCCCGCGACGGGCGTCCGTTCTTGTGCGTGCGAGCTCGGCGGTTACACCTTCGCGGCGACGAGCTCCGCGATCTGCACCGCGTTGAGCGCGGCGCCCTTGCGGAGGTTGTCGTTCGAGATGAACAGCGCGAGGCCGCGGTTGCCGTCGACCGACTGGTCCTGGCGGATGCGGCCGACGAGGCTCGGGTCGGCCCCGGCTGCCTGCTGAGGCGTGGGCACGTCGACGAGGGCGACGCCGGGTGCCTGTGCGAGGAGCTCTCGGGCGCGGTCGGGCGTGAGCGCCTCGGCGAACTCGGCGTTGATCGACAGGGAGTGGCCGGTGAAGACGGGCACGCGCACGCACGTCCCGCTCACGCGCAGCTCGGGGAGGCCGAGGATCTTGCGGCTCTCGTTGCGCAGCTTCTGCTCTTCGTCGGTCTCTTCCGTGCCGTCGTCGACAACCGAGCCGGCGAGCGGGATGACGTTGAACGCGATGGGCGCGACGTACTTGTCGGGGGCCGGGAACTCGACGGCCGAGCCGTTGTGCACGAGCCCGAGGAGCGCATCCTCGCCCTGGCCGACAGCCACGACGGCCTGGCCGGAGAGCTCGCGGGCGCCCGCGAGGCCAGAGCCGGACGTGGCCTGGTAGGTCGACACGATGAGGCGCTCGAGGCCAGCGGCCTCGTGCAGCACCTTCAGCACCGGCATGGCGGCCATGGTCGTGCAGTTCGGGTTCGCGATGATGCCCTTGGGGGGCGCGACGATCTCTTCCGGGTTGACCTCGGAGACCACAAGCGGCACCTCGGGGTCGCGGCGCCAGGCGCTTGAGTTGTCGATGACGAGCGCGCCGGCGGCGGCGAAGCGCTCGGCCTGCGCCCGCGACGTGGTGGCTCCGGCGGAGAAGAGGGCGATGTCGATGCCGCTGACATCGGCGACGGCGACGTCTTCGACCGTGATGTCTTCACCGCGGAACGGGAGGGTCGTGCCGGCCGAGCGGGCCGACGCGAAGAAGCGGATGCTCTCGACTGGGAAGTCGCGCTCCTCGAGGAGGGCGCGCATGACGGCGCCGACCTGGCCGGTAGCGCCGACGACGGCGACGTTCAACTTGGTGCTCATGAGTGCTCTTTTCTGCTCAGCCGCGTCAGCGGCCGGTGCCTGCGTAGACGACTGCCTCGGCGTCGCCGTCGAGGTCGAACGCGGTGTGGATGACGCGGGTGGCCTCGGTGACGAGGTCGGCCTGCGTGATGATCGAGATGCGGATCTCGGAGGTGGAGATCATGTCGATGTTGATGCCGGCATCTTTCAGCGCCGTGAAGAGCTTCGCGGTGACGCCGATGTTCGTGCGCATGCCGGAGCCGACGAGCGAGATCTTCCCGATGTCCTCCGTGAGGCGCAGCGACGCGTAGCCGATCTGCTCGCCCTCCGAGGCGATGGCGTCGAGCACCCGCTGCGCGTCCGCCTTCGGCAGCGTGAACGAGATGTCGGTGACCTTCGTGTCCTGCTCGGACACGTTCTGCACGATCATGTCGATGTTCGCGCCCTGCTCGGCGACGATCGTGAAGATCGCAGCCGCCTTGCCTGGCACGTCAGGGACGCCCGCGATGGTGATCTTGGCCTGGCTCAGGTCGTGGGCGACCCCCGCGATCATTGCTGCTTCCACTTCGTACTCCTCTGCCCGATCTGGGTTGTAGACGATGGTGCCCTCGTGGTCCGAGAACGACGAGCGGACGTGGAGCGTGACTCCCTGTCGGCGTGCGTACTCGACGGCGCGGATGTGCAGGACCTTCGCGCCGGAGGCGGCGAGCTCGAGCATCTCCTCGCTGGAGATGTAGTTCAGCTTGTGGGCTTTCGGCACGATGCGCGGGTCGGCGGAGAAGACGCCGTCGACGTCGGTGTAGATCTCGCAGACATCCGCACCGAGGGCGGCCGCGAGTGCGACGGCGGTCGTGTCGGAGCCACCGCGGCCGAGCGTGGTGATGTCTTTCGAGTCGCGGTTGAAGCCCTGGAAGCCGGCGACGATCGCGATGGCGCCTTCGTCGAGCGCCTCGCGCACACGCACGGGGGTGACGTCGACGATGCGAGCGTCGCCGTGCGTGGAGTCGGTGATCATGCCGGCCTGGCTGCCTGTGTAGCTCCTGGCGTCCATGCCGAGGTCCTTGATGGCCATCGCGAGGAGGGCCATGGAGACGCGCTCGCCGGTCGTGACGAGCATGTCGAACTCGCGTGCGTCCGGAATCGTCGCGATCTGGTGTGCCAGGTCGATGAGGTCGTCGGTGGTGTCACCCATTGCGGAGACCGCCACGACGACGTCGTTGCCCGCGTTGCGGGTCTCGACTACTCGGCGGGCCACTCGCTTGATGCTCTCAGCATCCGCGACCGATGATCCGCCGTACTTCTGGACGATCAGACTCACGTGTCTTGTCTCCTCCGGTTCAGGATGCGCGTCGAGCTGTGCCCGCGCGCCACAAGCTCCCATCCTATCCGGCGGGGGCATGCCGTTCCTAGCGCGGGCCGCGTTCGTTTCCGTTGATTGCAGGCCCGTGGCCGAGTGGCGACATCCCGGTGGTCGGTGAGGGCGGCGGGTGTCGTGAGCCGGTCAGTCGATGGCGCGGCGTCCGGAGAAGGCGCGGCCGAGGGTGATCTCGTCCGCGTACTCGAGGTCGCCGCCGACGGGGAGGCCGGAGGCGAGCCTCGACACGGGGACGCCGATGCTCGTGAGGAGCCTGCTCAGGTAGGAGGCCGTGGCGTCGCCTTCGAGGTTCGGGTCCGTCGCGACGATGACCTCCTTCACCTCACCGGACTCGAGCCGGGCGAGGAGGGTACGGATGTTCAGGTCGTCGGGCCCGATGCCCTCCATGGGGTTGATGGCGCCGCCAAGCACGTGGAAGAGCCCGCTGAACTCGCGGGTGCGCTCGATGGCGGCCACGTCCTTCGGCTCCTCGACGACGCAGATGACGGTGCGGTCGCGGCGCGGGTCGCGGCACACGTTGCACTCCGGCCCCTCGCTGACGTTGCCGCAGACGGTGCAGAACTGCACCCGCTCGCGGACGGTCGCGAGGATCTGCGCGAGCCGCGACACATCGAACGACTGCGTCTGCACGATGTGGAACGCGATGCGCTGCGCGGACTTGGGGCCGACGCCTGGCAGCCGACCGAGTTCGTCGATGAGGTCCTGGATGATGCCTTCATACATGGGTCAGAGTCCCCGGCCTTCGGATGATGCTGCAGACACGGCTCAGTAACCGCCGTCTTCAGGTGGTGGTGGTGCGGAGAAGTCGTCTTCGGGTGGCAGCTCGACCGCTTCGGGCTCGGGCACGATGATGTCTTCGCCGATGAAGCGGGCACCGAGTCGCTCGCGCACGATCGCCTCACCGTAGCGCTCGACGCCGGGAATGACGGGCGCGCTCGCGACGCGCTGGGTGTGCTTCGGGGCGGGCGGCGCCGCGGGGACCTGGGCTTCGTCGGCCGCTGCGGTCGGTGTCGCGACGGGTGTCTCGGCGGGCGTCGAGGCCACGGCGGTTGCAGCTGGCGCGGATGCTGCGGGTGTCCGCGTCGCGGAGGCCACGCCCTGCGCGGTCCCCGACCCCGGGATCGCGGCGGTCGCCCATCCGGAGCCCGGCCCGTCGTCGGGGAGGGATTCCTGGCCGGGGATCTTCGCGACGGTCCAGTTCAGGCCGCTCGAGGAGCCGGGGGCCGAGGGAGCCGCAGTGGCCTGCCCAGCCTGCGAGGCGGGTGTCTTCGCGTTCGCCGCCGGGGTCACTGCAGGGCGTTCACGCTGCGCGGACTGCCCGGTCTGCGGCCGAGGCGCCGTCGCGTCCCCGGACGCTCCCTGCGCGCGGGCCGCGGCTGGCTGTTGACCTCGCGCCGGGTCGGGCTCCGCGGGGGCTGGCGCGGGCTCGTCGGTGCGGTTGGGCGCCTGCGCGCCACCCGCCCCACCGGTCGCTGCCCCGCCAGGACGCTGCGGCTGGAACTTCACGGTGATGCCGAACATCTCGTTGATCGCGGTGCGGAGCACGGCGCTCGGGGAGTCGGTTGCGCCTCGCTCGCCGCGGAACTGGTCGAGCACGGCGCGGGACGGCACCTCGAAGACGAGCAGGTCGCCGACGAGATCCCGCGGGTGCACGGACTGCGCGACGCTCCACGCGTGGGTGCCGCCGAGGTCGCGCATGCGCTCGAGCAGCGTGGGCCAGGCGTCGCGCAGCTGCGCGAAGACGGGTGGCTCAGCGGATGCGCGTGCCGCCGTGGCGTGCGGGACCGGAGCGGAGTCGGCGGCCTGGCCGGGCGCCGCCTCTGACGCAGGTGCAGGTTCCGGCGCCGATGCGACGTCAGGAGCAGACGCAGGTTCCGGCACTGAAGCGGCTTCAGGTTCCGGAGCGGATCCCAGTGCTGACGAGAGGTCTCGCGCCGACCCGAGTTCGGCAGCTTCGACCTCCGACGACGATGCGGCTCCGGATGGCGCCGCGACGTCCGACGCAGGTGCGCCGTCCGGGGCTGAGTCCGCGACGGAGTCCGCGACGGGCGGGGCGACGGGCTCGTCCTCGGCGGGAGCGTCGGCGTCGGTCGGCGCTTCGCTGCTGCCCGGAGCGAGGACAACCGGTTCCGGCGCAACCGCGGGCGGCGCAGACACGGGCGGGGCAGACACGGTCGGGGCAGACACGGTCGGCGCAGACACGGTCGGGGCAGACACGGTCGGGGCCGGTGCAGGCGTTGCCGGCGCAACCCCGGAGCCGGGAGTCGCCGCGGCCCACGATGCGGCGGCCAGGCGCGCGGCGGAGGCGGTGTCCGGCTCCGCGGCTGAAGGGACAGAGGGAGCAGCCGGAGCGACGGGAGGCGCTTGGCGCTCGCTCGGTGCCGAGTCGGCAGCCTGCACCGGACGCGGCGCGGACTGTGTCTCGGGCTTTCTCTCCGGGGAAGCCTCCGGGGAGGGCTCCGGAGCCGACGCGGGCGCGGACTCCTGGACGGGCGCGGCAACCACGGGCGCGGGTGCAGTAGCGGGCGCGGAAGCGGGTGCCGCAGCCGCGAGTCGCATCGGCGACGTGCCTGGCGCATCCGCCACCGCGAGCAGCGTGCCGCTGTCGATGAAGTCAGCACGCGACGCGACGAGGATGCGCGCGACGAGCAGCTCGAGGTGGAGCTTCGGCGAGGTGACGCCGCTCATCTCGGTGAGCGTCTCGTTGACGAGGTCGGCGATGCCGGTGAGCGCGGCGGGCGAGAACCGGCCAGCCTGCACGCGCAGGGCCTCGACCTCATCCGCCCCGAGGCCGCGCAGGACCGCACCGGCGCCTGGCCCTGTGGCCTTGGCGACGATGAGGTCGCGCAGACGCTCGAGCAGGTCCTCGACGTAGCGGCGCGGGTCTTGGCCAGACTGGATGACGCGGTCGACGGCCGTGTAGGCCGCTGCCGGGTCAGCGTCGGCGAAGGCGTCGATCGACTCGTCGAGCAGCTCCTGGCCCGTGAACCCAAGCAGCGCGGCGGCGCGCTGGTAGCCGAGGAGGCCAGTCTCGGAACCGGCGATGATCTGGTCGAGCAGCGAGAGCGTGTCTCGCGCCGAGCCACCGCCTGCGCGCACGACAAGCGGGAGCACGCCGGGCTCAGCCGTGACGCCCTCGCTCGTGCAGAGCTCTTCGACGTACTCGAGCATGAGGGCCGGCGGGATGAGCCGGAACGGGTAGTGATGCGTGCGCGAGCGGATCGTGCCGATGACCTTCTCGGGCTCAGTCGTCGCGAACACGAATCGCACGTGCTCCGGCGGCTCCTCGACGACCTTGAGCAGGGCGTTGAAGCCGGCCGAGGTCACCATGTGGGCCTCGTCGATGATGAAGATCTTGTAGCGGTCGCGGCTCGGCGCGAGGATGGCGCGCTCGCGCAGCTCTCGCGCATCCTCGACGCCACCGTGGCTGGCGGCGTCGATCTCGAAGACGTCGAGCGAGCCTCCGCCATCGCGCGCCAGTTCGACGCAGCTCTGGCAGACGCCGCACGGGGTGTCGGTCGGTCCCTCGGCGCAGTTCAGGCAGCGGGCGAGGATGCGTGCCGAGCTCGTCTTGCCGCACCCGCGTGGGCCGGAGAAGAGGTAGGCGTGGTTGACGCGACCGGTGCGGAGCGCGGTCATGAGGGGCTCGGTCACCTGCGACTGCCCGATCATCTCGGCGAAGTTCTCAGGCCGATAGCGGCGGTACAGGGCTGTGGCCATGCGCTCCATCGTAGACGGCACCACCGACATCCCGCGTTGCCCCGTCACCACCTGTGGGCGTCGCCGAGATCGCACTGCCCGCAGACCCCATCACTGCCAGCGATCGCCCCGGTGGGACGAGCATGGGCGGCGCGCGCCGGGCTCAGGCGATCGCGGCCAAGCTCTGTCGGGCGATCTCGAGCTCCTCGCTGGTGGGGACGACCAGCACCTCGATGCGCGAGTCGTCGGCCGAGATGCGGCGCGCATCCCGTGACGCCGACTCGTTGCGCTCCGGTGACAGCTTCACACCCAGCCAGTCGAGGCCCTCGAGCACCTCGGCGCGCAGCTTGGCGTCGTTCTCGCCGATGCCCGCCGTGAAGACGATCGCGTCGGCGCCGCCGAGCAGCAGCATGTACGCGCCCAGGTAGTGGCGGATGCGGTGCGCGTAGACCGCGAGGCCGAGCTGCGCGCGCTCGTCGCCCGCGTTGGCCTTCTGCCGCACGTCGCGCATGTCACCGGAGCCCGTGAGGCCGAGGAGCCCCGACTTGCGGTTGAGGAGGTCGTCGAGCTGATCGATCGTGTAGCCGCCTCGACGCGACAGGTGCACGAGGACAGCGGGGTCGAGGTCGCCCGTGCGGGTGCCCATGACGAGCCCCTCGAGCGGCGTCATGCCCATGCTCGTCTCGACGGAGCGCCCGCCATCGACCGCGCACATGCTCGCGCCGTTGCCGATGTGGAGCACGATCGCCTTCAGGTCGGCGAGGTCGCGCCCCAGGAAGCGTGCCGTCTCCTCGGACACGAACTTGTGGCTCGTGCCGTGCGCCCCGTACTTGCGCACGCGGTGCTCCTTCGCGACCTCCGCATCCAGCGCATACAACGACGAGGCCTCGCTCATGGTCGTGTGGAACGCGGTGTCGAAGACCGCGACGTGCGGCGTCTCGGCGAACACGTCGCGCGCGCCCATGATGCCCTCGAGGTTCGCGGGGTTGTGGAGCGGAGCGAGCGGGATGAGGTCTTCGATGTCCTGCAGCACCTTGCCGTCGATGACGGCCGCGTTGAAGAAGCGTCGCCCGCCGTGCACGACTCGGTGACCCACGACCACCGGCGGGAACTCGGTGAGGCTCGGCCCGTGCTCCTCGAACCCCTCGAGCATCGCCTCGAAGCCACGAGTGTGGTCGGGGATGTCCGCCTCGCGGGTGAAGGTCGCTCCCCCGGTCTTGTGGGTGACGCTCGCGACGCCCTCGCCGATGCGCTCCACGAGGCCGGACGCGAGCGTCTCCTCACGGTCCATGTCGATCAGCTGGTACTTGAAGGACGACGAGCCGGAGTTGACGACCAGGACGATGCTCATGGGCACCCTTTCTCGAGACCCGCGGGAAGCGGGCAGAACGTGCGTCGTAGGCTCTACGAGCCCTGCGCCTGGATCGCTGTGATGGCGACGGTGTTGATGATGTCGGAGACGAGCGCACCGCGGGAGAGGTCGTTGATGGGCTTGTTGAGGCCCTGCAGGATCGGGCCGATCGCCACGGCGCCGGCGGAGCGCTGCACCGCCTTGTACGTGTTGTTGCCCGTGTTGAGGTCGGGGAAGATGAAGACCGTCGCGCGGCCGGCCACCTGGCTGCCCGGCATCTTCTTGCTCGCGACCGCGGCATCCGTCGCCGCGTCGTATTGGATCGGCCCCTCGACGAGCAGTTCTGGCATGCGCTCGCGCACGATGCCGGTCGCCGTGCGCACCTTGTCGACGTCGGCTCCGGAGCCAGACTCGCCCGTCGAGTAGGAGAGCATGGCGACGCGAGGCGCGATGTCGAACTGGCTCGCCGTCTCAGCCGAGGAGATCGCGATGTCGGCGAGCTGCTCCGCCGTCGGGTCCGGGTTCACGGCGCAGTCGCCGTACACGAGGACACGGTCGGCGAGGGCCATGAGGAACACGCTCGAGACGACGGAGACGCCAGCCTTGGTCTTGACGATCTCGAAGCCGGGGCGGATGGTGTGCGCGGTTGTGTGGGCCGCGCCCGAGACCATCCCGTCCGCGAGGCCGAGGTGCACCATGAGGGTGCCGAAGTAGCTGACGTCGCGCACGCGCTCGGTCGCCGCCTCGATGGTGACGCCCTTGTGCGAGCGCAGTCTCGCGTACTCCTCGGCGAAGCGCGCGACGTAGTCGGGGTTGCTCGTGCTGAGCACGTGGGCGGCGGAGATGTCGACGCCGAGCGCGGACGCACGGCCACGCACCTCCGACTCCTCACCCAGGATGGTGATCTCGGCGACCTCGCGGGCCAGCAGAGAGCCGGCGGCGACGAGGATGCGGTCGTCGCTGCCCTCAGGGAGCACGATGTGCTTGCGGTCCGAGCGTGCGCGGTCGAGGAGCGTGTTCTCGAACATGAGCGGCGTGACGACCAGCGACTGCTTCACGTTGAGGAGCGCCACGACCTCGATGGCCGGGATGTGCTGCTCGAACTTCGCGAGGGCGAGGTCGATCTTGCGGCGCGAGATTCCCGCCGCCGCGAGTCGACCGCGCGTCTGCATGATGCGCTGCGCCGTGTCGTAGGTTCCGAAGTTGGTGCGGATGATCGGCACCTCGACATTGAGGCCGTTGATGAGCCGCTCGATGGCCGGCGGGAACTCGAACGGGCCGTTCACGACGATGCCCGTGAGGGACGGGAAGGTCTCGGCGCGCTGCGCGAGGAGCACGGCGAGCAGCACCTCGGTACGGTCGGCCGCGATGACGACCACCGCGCCCTCCTTGAGGCGTTCGAGGACGTTCTGCATCGACATGCCCGCGAGGACGATGCCGAGCACCTCGCGGCCGAGCAGCTCGCGGTCACCGTAGACGAGCTCGCCGCCCACCGCGTCCAGCAGCTGCGAGAGCGAGGGGGCCATGAGCAGCGGCGTCTCGGGGATCGCCCACACGGGAACCTTGTGGCCGAGCTCGCGCAGTGCACGCTCGGCGACAGCGAGACGCACCTCGTCCGTGGCGTTCTCGTCGGCGCGGTTGATGGTGATCGCGAGCAGCGTGGCGTGCGCGGCGTCGAGCTCGGGCAGGGTCACCTCGAGCGCCTGCGCGAGCTGCTCCGGGGTGCGCGGCTGGCCCTTATCGGCGTCGAGTCCGGTCAGGACGAGAAGGACCGGCGCGCCGAGGTTCGCGGCAACCCGTGCGTTGAAGCCCAGCTCGGCCGGGTTGCCGACATCGGTGAAGTCGCTGCCCACGATGACGACGGTGTCGCAGCGGCGCTCGAGCGCACGGTACCGGGTGACGATGCGGGAGAGCGCCTCATCGGGGTCGGCATGCACGTCGTCGTAGGTGACGCCGAAGCCGGACTCGTATTCCGGGCCCCGGTTCTGCGGGTCGAGCTGCGAGAGGAGCAGTTCGAGGATGTCGTCGCGCACCTCGGCGCTCTGCACGATGGGCCGGAACACGCCCACCCGCCCGATCGAGCGGCTCAGGGCGTTCACCACCCCGAGCGCGACGGCTGACTTGCCAGAGTGACCCTCTGATGACGTGATGTAGATGCTTGTCCCCACGCCTGGCAATGCTAGTCGGGTGATCAGTCAGCGGGCTGTCGCGATCCTGCCAATTGCGGATGCACCGGATTCGCGTCTCGCGCCCATCGCGCTATGATGGTCGACGGCTCCTCGCGTGGCGCCATCCAGGCCAACTCCCCCAGGGCGGAAACGCAGCAAGGGTAACCGGGCTCTGGCGGGTGCGCGGGGGGTCTTTTCTTTTCTCCGCCGAACTCGGCCGCGCGGCACCCCTGGCAGATCGCCCGCCGCGAACGCTCGCCTCGAACTCAGACTCACCAGCTTGACTGGCTGGCATGAGAATCGCAGTCATCGGTGGAAACGGTCAGATCGCACGCCTTCTTACGACCCAGCTCCTGCAGCGCGGGCACCGCGTCACGAGCGTCGTTCGGAACCCGGAGCACGTCGACTCCCTCAAAGAGCTCGGCGCGGATCCCGTGATCGCCGACCTCGAGCAGAGCACGACAACGGACCTCGCGAAGCAGCTGGGGCATGTGGACGCGGTCGTCTTCGCGGCAGGTGCGGGCCCCGGCAGCACGGCGGAGCGCAAGCTCACCCTCGACCGCGACGGCGCGATCCTGTCGGCGGATGCAGCCGAGCTCGCGAACATCCGCAGGTTCGTCGTCGTCTCCGCAATCGGCACGGACACCTTCGACCGGGACTCGGACGACGTCTACCAGGTGTACCTCCGCGCGAAGAGCGAAGCCGACGCCAACATCCGCGGCCGCAGCGCGAAGCTCGACTGGACCATCGTCCGCCTGGGAGGGCTCACCGACGACGACGCCACGGGCAGCGTCAAGGTCGGCGAGCAGGTCGAACGCGGGTCCATTCCCCGCGCTGACGTGGCAGCGGTGATCGCGGCCCTCCTCGACCGCCACGCCGGCATCCACAAGCAGTTCGAGGTCGTCTCCGGCGAAGAAGAGATCGGCTCAGCAGTCAAGAAGCTCTAGCGGAGGGCCCGCCGGGCCTCCCTCTTGGGGCAATTCGGCGCCCGCGTTCACGAACGGTCGCGGGAACCGGTATGCTCTTTCGAGGTGAGCGTCTGGCGCTCCCGTGGAGGATTCGCCTAGTGGCCTATGGCGCACGCTTGGAAAGCGTGTTGGGTGAAAGCCCTCAGGGGTTCGAATCCCCTATCCTCCGCCATGTGCACGCAAGCCCCGACCAGGGATCCCAGGTCGGGGCTTTCGTCATGCGCCCGCCGGCGGGCGCATACATCTGGGCAAGACATGCTCGTGGCTCGAGGAAGCTGCATTTCCCGCATGTCTGTGGTGAGCCGGCGAATGCAGGGCAGGGGCGGACGAAGGCGAGCGGATGCGGGGCGAGCGCGCGAAAGAGGGCGCCACCCGAAGGTGACGCCCTCTCAGCAGAGCTCGGTGAGCTACTAGGCCTTCTTGGCTGCCAGGCGGCGAGCGACGAGCACGCCGGCGCCGGTCGCGAGCGCGAGGAGGCCGATGCCGGCCGCACCGAAGACGTCCTCAGCACCCGTGGTGGCGAGCTCAGGCGTCGTGTGGCCCGTGTTCGTGCCACCGTTGCTGGCAGGAGCTGCGGTCGACGTGGGCGCCGTCGTGGTGCCAGGCGTCGCCTCGGCGATCAGGAACGTGAACGTTGCAGACAGGCCGCTCGACTGCGAGAGCGTCACCGTGTACTCACCGACGGGCAGCGGGACACCCGACTGGTTGATGAGGACGCCCGGGTAGGTGCCGTCCTCGGCGACGACGGAATCGTCGGTCGGGTCGACCGTGACCGAGGATCCGTCCGGGTAGACGACGGTGATGTCGAGCGCGAGGCCGGGCGTGAAGTTCTGCGCCGTGTACGTGATGTTGTCCGTGGGGAGGAAGCTGTCCGCGTTCGCGTAGGCGACAGGAGCTTCGACCGTCGGGGTCGGCTCAGCGGTCGGCGTGGGCGTTCCCGTGGACACCGCCGCGACGTTGAAGCCGAACGTGACGACGTTCTGTGCGGGAGCGCCAGCAGCGTCGACGTAGTCCTGGGTGACGGTCACCGAGTAGTCGCCTTCGTCGAAGAGCGCCGTGTTGGTGATCTCGCCGGCGTAGGACCCGTCTTCTCCGACGTCCCAGCTGTTGCCGGCGCCCGCGGGCACCGCCTGTGCGGTTCCGTCGGGGAACGTGAGCGTGATGCTCGAAAGCGGAGCCTCGGGCGCCAGGCCTGTGAGGACGTAGGTGATGCCCTCATCCGGCGTGAAGCTCGGCTTCGTCGCCGCGCCCGCAGCGGCCGGAGCCTCTGCCGTCTCGGTGGGCTCGGCCGGCGTCGACTCGTCCGGGGTCGACGTCGGCGTCGACTCCTCGGTCGGGGTCGTCGTGGCCGGGGCCGACTCGGTGGGAGCCGTCGTCTCGGTCGGCGTCGCCGATTCGGTGGCGGCCGGCGTCTCGGCGGGCGTTGCTGGCGGCGTGGTGGTCGCTGCGAATGCGGGAGCAGCGGTCAGCACGGCGCCGCTGGCGAGCACACCGAAGGCGATCGTGAGGGCAGAAGCGCGCTTGCGCGACGAAGAGAATGAGGAAGCCATACCCCAAGACTGGCCTGACTCACAGGTGATGTCCAGAAGGCTCCACACGATTTTGGTGGACGGCGCCCGGATCAGAACTGCCGCCTACGGGAGAAAGCCCAGATAAGCGTCGCTTTTTGCGGCCAAACATGGACCGGTTTCAGTTGTGGGGACTTCTTCCCAGTTGGTTGAATAATCATAAAAGATCACCCCGGCCTGAACGCAGCAGTGGGGCTGGCACCGTATGGTGCCAGCCCCACTCAGCGTCAGTCCAGGTCGTGCGGTCGTCAGCTCTCGCGACGGCGGCTCAGGAAGCGCGCTCCCGTGACGGCCGCCGCGCCGAGCCCAAGGACCAGGAGGCCGATGCCAGCGGCACCGAACGCATCCTCAGCGCCCGTCGTGGCGAGGGACTTGCTCTGGGCCTTGCCCTTGGTATCCACGGTCCCGCTCGCGTTGCCGGTACCGCTATTGCCCGCCGGCGCGGCAGTCGAGCTCGGGGAAGGTTCGGAAGTCGCGGGCGTCTCACCGGTGACGGCGAAGGACGTCGTTGCCGTCTGCTCCCCTGCCGGCTCATCGGCCTCGAACTCGACCGCCGCGGACGACTCCGCCGGGGCAGTCAGATCGGACTCCTCCTGGACGATCAGCGGCACGCCTCGCGCAGAGTCGGCCGCCGGAGCGTCGGTCTCCTCGCCAGCGGCAGGGCTGATGCTCGTCAGGGTGATGCCGTAATCGCCGGCAACCCAGGCACCGTCGTGGGTGATGATTCCCGCGTAGTTGCCATCCGCATCCGGAACGATCGGCTCGGCCGACTCGAACTCCGCAGTCGTCTTGTCGGGAAGCAGCAACGTGAGGCCGAGCTCGACACCAGGAGTGAAGCCGGTAGCGACGTAGGTGATGCCCTCGGCCGCCTCTTCCTGCGTGTAGCTGGCCTGCTCGGTGGCGACGGCCGGCGCAGCGACGGGCGCTTCGGTCTCGGTCGGCTCCGGAGTCACCGTCTCGGTGGCTGTGGGTGGGATGCTCGCCGTCTCGATCGGCTCGAGCGTCGGCTCTTCGGTGAGCGTAGGCTCTGGCGTCTCCGTGGAGGTTTCGGTCGGCTCAGGCGTGGCCGTCTCGGTCTCCGTCGGCTCAGGCGTGGCCGTCTCGGTCTCCGTCGGCTCAGGCGTGGCCGTCTCGGTCTCCGTGGGCTCAGGCGTCGAGGTCTCGGTAGGAGCCGCTGCCGAGAAGGCCGTGGAGGCCTGCACGTCGTCCGACTCGAAGAGCACGACCGAGTAGTCGCCCTCGCTCCAGTCCTCGTCGCTGGTCAGTTCGGCGCTGACGGCGCCTGACGCGTCGACTTCGTGTGACTCGGTACCCCAGGACCAGTTTGTCTGGCCCTGTGGTCCGACGACTCGCACGTACACGAGGTTGCCCGGCGTGAATCCCGAGCCGGTGACCGTGAGGCCGGGGGCATCAGCGGAGATCGAGTCCGCAGAGACCGATGCGGATGCAGTGCTGGTCTCACCATCGACGCTCGCGTCTACCTGGTCGCCGTTCGCGGCGAACGAGGGCGCTGCCGTGACGGCGACTCCACCGGCAACGACGCCGAAGGCGATGACGAGGGCCGTGGTGCGAGCGCGAGCGCTCTTGAAGGTGTCGGAAAGCATGAAGGGACGCTAACACGGCAGATTATTGTGCGTCGAGGCCGAAAACGGGTCAAGCGACACGCGGAAAGTCGCGATTCTCCGTCGACACACCAGTCACATTCGTCACACTGACCTCAGAAATCGCATCTTCAACAGGGATTTCGCGGGGAAACGGAACGAGGCACCGCATCCGGAAACCGGATGCGATGCCTCGTGAAAAAAGTTCCTTCGGCGTGTCGGAACACGCCGCGAAGAACAGCTACGGGATGACTACTTGACGGTCACCGAAGCGCCGGCAGCCTCGAGGGCGTCCTTTGCCTTGTCAGCAGCTTCCTTGTTGACGCCTTCGAGAACGGGCTTCGGAGCGCCGTCAACCAGTGCCTTCGCCTCACCGAGACCGAGGCTCGTGAGGGCGCGCACCTCCTTGATGACCTGGATCTTCTTGTCGCCAGCACCCTCGAGGATGACGTCGAACTCCGTCTTCTCCTCCTCTTCGGGTGCGTCAGCTGCTGCAGCAGCAACGCCTGCAACTGCAACGGGAGCAGCAGCGGTGACCTCGAAGGTCTCCTCGAACGCCTTGACGAACTCGGAGAGCTCGATGAGCGTGAGCTCCTTGAATGCTGCGATGAGCTCGTCAGTCGTGAGCTTTGCCATGTGTTTTCTCCTTGTGTGTTGTTCTAGCCGCGAGATCCCGGAGGACTAGTTCGCGGACTCCTGCTTTTCGCGCAATGCCTCGACCGTGCGAACAGCCTTGGCTGCAGGCGCGGTGAACAGGTATGCGGCACCGAACAGCGAGGCCTTGAAGGCGCCGGCAAGCTTGCCGAGCAGAACTTCGCGGGACTCGAGGTCGGCGAGCTTGTTGACCTCTTCTGCGCTGAGAGCGTTTCCGTCGAAGAAACCGCCCTTCAGAACCAGCTGAGGGTTGTCCTTGGCGAAGGTACGAAGACTCTTCGCGACTGCGACGGGGTCGCCGTGCACGAACGCGATTGCGCTCGGTCCGGCCAGCTCGTCGTCGAACGCGGTGATTCCGGCGTTGTTCGCCGCAATCTTCGTCAGCGTGTTCTTCACCACGGCGTAGCTTGCGTGCTCACCGATCGTGCGACGCAGCGCCTTGAGCTGCGCAACAGTGAGACCGCGGTACTCAGTCAGCAGGACGGCGGTCGAGTTCTGGAACAAGTCCTGAAGCTCGGCAACAGTTGCTTCCTTGGTCGCCATGGCACTCCTCTCTCTCTTGCACGTGAATCACGTTTGTCATTCACGCACCGCAGGCGCATCTTCGATGCACAACACACAAAAAACGCTCCGGCCGCAGATGGCCGGAGCGGAGAGGATGCGATTGCTCGCACGACAACTTTGCTTCGTACACCTGCGCGGGACGTTCTTGCGAACTCTTCGTTCGTGTACGTTCTCACGCACAACGAAGACCTGCGGTCTTGGGCTTCGGTAAGCGTACATCCTCGTGGGCATCTCGTCAACGCGGGTCGCGCACTCCGTCACCGCGGCCCGCGGAGGCTGTCCACGAGCAGGTGCGCACTCGGGTGGGAGCGCTGAGCTTCCACCGCGTGGAGCTCGGTTCGAGGCGACCCCAGCAGGGGGCGCGTGATCACTCCTGGCATGTGGAAGCGCGCGACCGACGCGGGCAGGATCGATGCGCCGACGCCAGCTGCGACGAGACCGAGCACCGTCTCCTGGTGGATGACGCTCTGCACGATGCGCGGCACGGCCTGCGCTTCCCCGAGCCAGGACATGACGGCGGACACGAAGCCGGGCATGAGCTCGAAGGGAAAGAGCACAACCTCTTTCTCGTGGAAGCTCGCGGGTGCCACGGTCGACTCTGCGGCGAGCGGGTCCCCCGCCGGAAGCACCGCGACCAAGTCCTCGCCTTCAAGGAGGGTCGTACGCAGCCCGGGCACCGCAAGAGGGTCGCGCAGGATCCCCACGTCGAGCTCACCCTCGAGCAGGAGCGTGATCTGCTCAGCGCTCGTGAGCGACCGAGGCTCGAGGCGGATGCGCGGCCTGAGTTCCTGGAACGCCTGCAAGCCCCTTGGCAGCACGCTGTAGCTCGCGGAGCTCACGAATCCCACGCGCAGCCTGCCGGCGGTCCCGGCCGCGACGTCGCCGAGGTCGGCCACCGCGGCGTCAAGGTCTTCGAGGACCACGCCGACTCGCTGACGGAACGTGCGACCGGCCGCCGTCAGCGAGACGCTCCGAGTCGTGCGCTCGAAGAGCTGCACGCCGAGCTCCTCTTCCAGCCTGCGCACGGCGACTGTCAGGGGCGGCTGGGTCATGTGCAGGCTCGCGGCGGCACGACCGAAGTGCAGTTCGTCGGCGACGGCGACGAAGTACCTGAGCTGACGGAGCTCCATGAGATCCATTCGAGAGAGCTATCAAAGCGTCCCTCAATGATATTGGACACGACGCCCAGTGAGTGGGGTAATCGAAGCACAGCAGCATCCGGACAACCTCTCGAGGAGCGGACATGACCGACACCATCGTCATCGGCGCGGGACTCGCGGGCGCAGCAGCGGCCTGGCAGCTCGCCGAGCGCGGGCACCACGTGACCGTGCTCGAGCGCACGACGCCCGCCAACGAGCACGGCAGCTCTCACGGGTCCGCGCGCATCTTCCGCTACGCGTATCCCGAGCAGACGTACACTGACCTCGTCGTGCGCTCGAAGGCAGGGTGGGACCAGCTGCAGCGCACGACCGGAACCCAGCTCATCCGGCCGACGGGTGCGCTCGACCACGGCGACATCCGCGACCCCACCGGCCTCGCGACCGTGCTGGAGGCAGCCGGCGTCGAGCACGAGCTCCTCAGCGCAGGCGAGGCGTGTGCGCGCTGGCCGCAGTTCCGCTTCGAGACGGACGTGCTCTGGCACCCTGGGGCCGGCGTGCTCGACGCGGGCGGCACTGTCGACGCGATGCTGGCCGCCGCGTCCGCGACCGGGAGGCTCGAGGTTCGGACCTCGTGGCCAGTCGCTCGAGTCGAGCGCCGAGGCGCGGGCTACCGCGTGCACTCGGCGGCCGGCGAGATCGCCGAGGCGGACGCGATCGTGGTCGCTGCCGGCGGCTGGCTCCCCGCACTCCTCGGAGAGCTCTCACTGCCGAGCGCATTCCTCGATCAGTTCCCAGCGCTCGAGGTGCGGCAGGAGCAGGCCTACCACTTCCCCTACCGCGAGGCGGGGGACGCCGGGGCTGACGCCGACCCCTGGCCCACCTTCATCTTCAAGTCGCGCGAGCTGCAGACCTACGGACTCCCCGGTGGCCGGGACGCGGGCTGGCGAGGGCAGAAGGTCGCGCAGTTCAACGGCGGCAAGGTCATCGACTCCGCGCTCGCGCAGGACGGGGTCGTGGATGCGGCCAATCGGCGCGCGCTCGTCGCCTACGCCGAGGCGTTCCTGCCAGGCGTGGAGCCAGAACCCTACGCGGAGACCACCTGCCTCTTCACGACGACGCCGACAGAGGACTTCGTGATCGACCGAGTCGACAACCTCGTGGTCGTCTCCGCCTGCTCCGGGCACGGCGGGAAGTTCGCCCCGCTGCTCGGGGAGCTCGCGGCCGACCTGCTCACGGGAGCCGGAAGCGTGCCAGCCGAATTCCGCGTCGCGGCCCAGGCCGGTGCACGCGCATGAACGGGGAGAGCATCATGGAGAGCATGGAAGCGACCAGCAAGGCCCAGCAGCCGACGAGCGTCTCCTCGCTCATGCGCGAGATCCAGCACCTGGGCCGCGATCGAACGCGCGGCGGCTACAGCAGGCCCGTCTACTCGCATCCAGAACTCGAGCTGCGCGAATGGTTCCTCGCCGCAGCCCAGGCTCGAGGCCTCGACATCGAGGTCGACGCCAACGGCATCATCTGGGCCTGGTGGGACCGACCAGACGGCGACCGCTCCGGCGCGCTCATCACGGGGAGCCACCTCGATTCCGTCCCGGGCGGCGGTGCGTTCGACGGGCCCCTCGGCGTGACGGCGGCCCTCGCCGCGATCGACCTGCTGCGCAGCGAAGGGCGCGCGCCGAGCGTCGCCGTCGCGATCGCTGTCTTCCCCGAAGAGGAAGGGTCACGCTTCGGCGTCGCCTGCCTCGGGTCCAGGCTCCTCACGGGCACCATCGACCCGGACCGCGCGCGCTCGCTTCGGGATGCGGACGGCACGACCTTCGCCGAGGCTTCCGCCGCGGCCGGCTTCGACCCAGCGCACCTCGGTCCCGACCCCGCTCGGGTCGCGCAGTTCAGCGCGTTCATCGAGCTGCACGTGGAGCAGGGCCGCGGCCTCATCGACCTCACGGGCCCCGTCGCGATCGGATCCTCCATCTTGGGCCACGGCCGCTGGCGCGTGAGCTTCACCGGCCAGGGCAACCACGCCGGCACCACGCTCATGGCCGACCGCCGCGACCCCATGGTGGCCGCGGCGCGCCTCATCGTGGGTATCGAGGAGATCGCCCGATCTGTGCCAGGAGCCCGAGCGACCGTCGGGCGGCTCGAGCCGGTGCCAGGCGGAACGAACGTCATCGCCTCTCGCGTCGACGCGTGGCTCGATGTCAGGCACCCCGACGACGAGGTGACCGCCGCCCTCGTGGAGCGCATCCGCGCCCGAGCGACGGAGGTGGCCGCTGAGCAGGGATGCGAGGCGACGCTCGTCGAGGAGTCGCTCTCCCCCACCGTGTCCTTCGACGCCAGCCTCCGAGACACGCTCCAGCGCGCACTCCCGGACGCGCCGGTGCTCGACACCGGCGCCGGCCACGATGCCGGCGTGCTCGCCGCGCACCTGCCGACCGCGATGCTGTTCATCCGCAACCCGAGCGGCATCTCCCACTCGCCGGAGGAGTACGTCGAAGACGTGGATGCGGACCACGGTGCGCGCGCGCTCGCCACGGCCATCATGGCGACAGGTGCGGCGAAGGCCTGAGCCCGACCAGATTTCGGCGAGATCGGCGCTTGGTACCGCGACTGTCGGTGGTGTGGGAAACAATAGACAGATGGTCATGTTCCGCCCGAGCCACGACGTCGACGAGACGTCCTGGTTCGGCGAACCCCAGGAGGCACCGAAGTCGCGCCGCCGTGACCGCGAGCTGTACGGCCCGGCCGCACTGATGGACTACGCATCGGCACCCGCGCCGACATCGGCACCCAGAGTGGAGTCCCTGCCGCGCTTCTACACCTCGGAGACCAGGACCGCGCCGGCAACGACGCCGCTCTCGGCGAGCGAGGTCGGCGTGTGGCGCGCCCGCGGCCCGGCCTCGGCCGAGACATCCGCCATCGAGCTTCCCGCGACCCCGGAGGTCGAGGCCATGAGCGCGCACCTCCTGCGCGTCCTCGCCGACTCCAACGACCGCGCGGCCTGGCTCAAGGCCCGCGCCGACGGCGTCACGGCCACCGATGCGGCACGCCTCGCAACACCGTCATCGGTCAAGCAGGTCGTCAAAGACAAGGTCATGGGCAACTCGTTCAACGGAAACGCCTACACCGACTTCGGACGTCAGCGCGAGCCGGAGATCGCCAGGTGGGTCCTCGAGCGCCACGGCATCCCGGCAAGCGGGCTCCTGTTCCACGCCGAAGCGTCCAAGAGCCACCTCGCGACCCCCGACGGCCTGCACTGCGACGAAGAGGGCCGCATCCTCCTCGCCGAGATCAAGACCACGAACAAGGTGTGGAAGCGCATCCCCCGGTCCTACATGCGCCAGATCTGGTGGCAGCAGTACGTGCTCGGCGCCGAGCGCACGCTCATGGTGTGGGAGCGACACCAGGACTTCATCGTCGTCGACCGCGAACCGAAGTTCGTGTGGATCGACCGCGACGAGAAAGAGATCGCCAAGCTCGTGACCCTCGCCAACGAGGTGCTCAAGGACGTCGAGAAGTACCGGGGCGAGTTCGCCCAGTACTCGACCGGCAACGCCCAGCCTTTCCAGGGATACGGAAACACGCACAGCAGCAGCGACTACACGCAGTCGTTCTACGACGCCGAGACCTACGCGTAGCGAGCATCCTCCCGGCCACGCCCATCTGTTCCACGCGAGTCTCATCTCGTCCGCGCGAGTCTCATCTCGTCCGCGCGAGAATGGCAGCTATGACTGAAGCCGCAGACCTCCAGCCGACCTCCGACACCATGCGCGCCGCCCTCCTCACGGGCATCGGCGGGCCAGAGATGATGCAGCTCGACGAGACCGCCGTGCCGTTCACCCTCAACTCGGACACGCTCGTGCGCGTCAAGGCGGCGGGGGTGAACCCCATCGACGGCAAGACCCGCTCGGGTGCCGGCGCGGCGAAGGCTATCACCAGCTTCCCGTCGACCCTCGGCGGTGAGTTCTCGGGCGTCGTGGTGCGAGCTTCCTACGAGCTCGCCCCCTTCCAGCCCGGCGACGAGGTGTACGGGATGCTCCTCTTCCCCCGATACTCGGGCGCGTACGCCGAATACGTCTCGGTCCCCTTCATGAGCCTCGCGAAGAAGCCCAAGAACCTGTCGTTCATCGAGGCCGGCGGCGTTCCGCTCGCCGTGCTCACCGCCTGGGCCGCCGTCGTCGAAGCAGGCGGCGTCTACACGGGACAGCGCGTCCTCATCCACGCTGGCGCCGGCGGGGTCGGCCATTTCGCCGTGCAGCTCGCGAAGTACTACGGCGCGCACGTCATCACCACGGCCTCCGAGCGCAACCACGAGTGGCTGCGCGAGCTCGGAGCCGACCAGGTCATCGACTACCGCAACGAGCGCTTCGAGGACGTCATCAGCGAGCCCGTCGACGTCGTCATCGACCTCATCGGCAACGTCAAAGACCAGACCGGCAGTCGGTCCCTTCGCGTCCTCCGCGACGGCGGCACGCTCATCAACGTGCCGACCGGCAGCTACCCGGACCTCTTCGACGAGGCCGCCGCCGAGAACCGGGGCATCGTCGCCTCCACGCTCAAGCTCTCGCCCGAGGGGCGCATCCTGCAGACCATCACGCAGCTCTTCGAACAAGGGGCACTGCAGACGCACGTCGACCGTGTCTTCCCCCTCGCCGAGGCCGGCGCCGCGCAGGAGCTCATCGCCGACGGCCACGTGCGCGGCAAGGTCGTCCTCGACATCGACGCGTAGTCCGCGGCATCCCCGACGCGGCTAGCCCGTCCTCGTTTTGAGCTCGAGCAGGTGGTCCCGAGTGAGGGCGGCGGCCGTCGGAGCGTCCTGTGCCTCGATCGCATCCAGGATGCGGAGGTGGACGTCGTGGTCGGCGTCGCTGCCGAACTCGCCGCGAAGGCGCAGCATGCCGATCATCGCCCCCCTGCTGCGGGGCGCGAAGCCGTCGAAGAGCTCCGTGAGGATCTCGTTGTGAGCCGCGATGACGATGCTGCGGTGCAGCGCGATGTCCGCGTCGACATGCGCTTCGATACTCGTGCGCTGCGCGATACGGACCTTGGCGGCGCGGACCATCGCCTGAAGCTCCGCGGTCGTGCGCCGTTCGGCCGCGAGCCCTGAGGCTTCCACTTCGATTGCGATGCGGGCCTCGATCACCCTCTCGATGTCCGCGCGCATCACGATCGAATCCAGGGGCTCAGCCGCGTCCAGAGCGGTGACGAACACCCCAGCACCCTGCCTGGTGGCCAGCACGCCGCTCCCAGCAAGCTGGCGGATGGCCTCGCGGATCGTCGACCGACCGACCCCGAGTTGGGGCGCGAGGGTCGTCTCGCCCGGCAGCTTCTGCCCCAGTTCCCATTCGCCACCGCGGATTCGCTCGAGGAGCAGCTGGGCAGCCTGCTCGGCAAGTGGTTCACGGCGAAGTGCGCTCATGCACCCATCATCCCCCACATTGCATACTCCTCTACTTGTCTGAGGAGTTGTGATAGGTTCTGGCACATGCTCCCCGCATCACTCCTTCTCCTTCGCCGCCACGACGGGTCCTAGTCTGACCGGCTCCCCGTCGTGGAGCCGAAGCGCGCGCCGGTCGTCACCCCCCACGCGACCACCAAGGACAAGAACATGCACAGCACCGAATCCAGAATCTCCACACCCGCCGGCCCCGTTCCAGACCAGGCACCGCACTGGAACCGCCAGCGGCACTCGCAGATGCCCTCCCACCGCTACCTCGACGTGCACTCCCGAGTGGACGTGCCGCTCACCGAACGGGACTGGCCCGCGAATCGACTCACGACCGCGCCCCTCTGGGTTCCCGTCGACCTGCGAGACGGAAACCAAGCGCTCTCGGGGCCCATGGATCCCGACCGAAAGCGCCGGTTCTTCGAGCTCATGATCCGCATGGGATACAAGGAGATCGAAGTCGGCTACCCCTCCGCCTCCCAGACCGACTACGACTTCGTGCGCCTCGTCGCGACTACCGAACTCGCACCGGAGGACGTCACGATCGTCGTGTTCACGCCCGCGCGCCGTGACCTGATCGAACGAACAGTCGCCGCCATCCAGGGGATCAGGAACCCGGTTGTCATCCACCTCTACACGGCGACAGCTCCCGCCTGGCGCGACGTGGTCCTCAGGAAGAGCAAGCAGCAGCTCAGGGAGCTGATCCTCGCTGGTGCGAGCGACGTCCTCGAGCTCGCCGGCCACCTGCCGAACGTGCGATTCGAGTTCTCACCTGAGGTGTTCAACCTCACTGAGCCCGACTACGCCCTCGACATCTGCAACGCCGTCACGGAACTCTGGATGGCGACCCCCGAGCGGCCGGTCATCCTGAACCTCCCCGCCACCGTCGAGGTCGCGACCCCGAACATCTACGCGGACCAGATCGAATACATGCACAAGCACCTGGCGCGACGCGACTCCGTGGTCCTCTCCGTGCATCCCCACAACGATCGAGGGACGGGAGTCGCCTGCGCAGAACTGGCGGTGCTCGCGGGCGCGCAGCGCGTGGAAGGGTGCATCTTCGGCAACGGCGAGCGCACGGGCAACGTCGACATCGCAGTCCTCGCGCTGAACCTGCACGCGCAGGGCATCGACCCCATGATCGACTTCTCCGACATCGACGAGATACGCCGCACCGTCGAAGACAGCAACCGCCTCGAGGTCCACGCGAGACACCCCTACGTGGGAGACCTCGTCCACACTGCCTTCAGCGGCACGCATCAGGACGCCATCAGGAAGGGGTTCGCCGAGCAGCGCTCCCGCGCCGCGCACGAGGGGCGTCCGGAACGTGATGTCGAGTGGCGGGTCCCCTACCTGCCCATCGACCCGGCGGACATCGGCCGCAGCTACGACGCCGTCATCCGCGTCAACTCGCAGTCGGGCAAGGGCGGTATCGCCTACCTGCTCGAAACCGACTACGGCATCGAACTGCCCCGGCGCCTCCAGATCGACTTCGCTCGACGCGTTCAGGAGCACACCGACGCGAACGGCGAAGAGGTGGGGGCCGCGCAGCTGCTCGAGCTCTTCGAGCGCAGCTACCTGCGCGGCTCGTCTCCTGACGTGGAACTGCTCCAGCTCAGCGTCGAGACCCGCGCGGAGACCTCACGCACGAGCATCCACGTTGGCATCGACGGCACCGAGCACAGCGGCACCTTCGACGGCATCGGTCCAGCAGAGGCCGTCACGAAGCTGCTCGCAAGCGCGGGTGTCACCGTCGACATCCTCTCGCTCCACCAGACAGCACTCGGGTTGGGCAGCAGCAGTGAAGCGCTGACGCTCCTCGAGTACCGGGACCCCTCGGGCACGCATTGGGTCGCCGGCCGAGACCGGTCGGTGCTGTCGGCAACCGTCACCGCGATCCTCAGCGCAGCACGCGACAGCGTCTCGACGCGCGTGCACACACCCGCGTAGTCGGGGCGGCGAGGCCCGACGGATGCGCTCGCCGGGAACGCACGAACGGCCCAGTCCGAGGACTGGGCCGTTCGTGCTGGCGGATGCGCGCATCCGCCTGAGCTCTGCAGCTCGCGACAGACTAGATCGCGTTGACGTCCAGCGGGATGCCGGGGCCGAAGGTCGTCGAGACGACAGCCTTCTGGATGTAGCGACCCTTCGAGCTCGACGGCTTGAGGCGGACGACCTCGTCGAGGGCTGCGCGGAGGTTCTCTCCGAGCTGCTCCGACGTGAACGCCGACTTGCCGACGATGAAGTGCACGTTGGAGTGCTTGTCGACGCGGAACTCGATCTTTCCGCCCTTGATCTCGGTGACAGCCTTCGCCGGGTCGGTCGTGACCGTTCCGGTCTTCGGGTTCGGCATGAGGCCACGGGGTCCGAGGACCTTTCCGAGGCGTCCGACCTTGCCCATGAGGTCAGGGGTGGCGACTGCGGAGTCGAAGTCGGTCCAGCCGTCTGCAACGCGAGCGATGAGCTCGTCGCCGCCGACCTCGTCGGCGCCAGCAGCGATAGCCGCCTCAGCCTTGTCACCCGTCGCGAAGACGATGACCTTGGCCGTCTTGCCGGTGCCGTTGGGCAGGCTGACGGTGCCACGAACCATCTGGTCAGCCTTGCGCGGGTCTACACCCAGGCGAAGAGCGACCTCGACGGTGCTGTTGAACTTGGACGAGCCGGTCTCGCGTGCGAGCTCGACGGCCTCGGCGAGACCGTAGAACTTGTCCTCGCCGATCTTCTCTGCCGCGGCACGGTATGCCTTGGACTTAGCCATGTTGTTCTCCTTCAAGAGTTGCGGTTGCGAGCCTGGCCGGCTCTCCCGCGATGTTCAATGCCGCGCCCGAGGCGCGACGTGTGGTGTTGGGAGCGGGAAGGCCTTAGCCCTCGACCGTGATTCCCATGGAGCGAGCCGTGCCGGCGATGATGCGCGACGCCATGTCGAGGTCGTTCGCGTTCAGGTCGGACTGCTTCGCCTCCGCGATCTCGCGGACCTGGGCGGCGGTGAGCTTGCCGACCTTGGCCGTGTGAGGCGTCGGGGAGCCCTTCTTGACGCCGGCAGCCTTCTTGATCAGCTCGGCAGCAGGAGGGGTCTTCAGGATGAAGGTGAACGAACGGTCTTCGTACACGGTGATCTCAACGGGGATCACGTTGCCACGCTGCGACTCGGTAGCCGCGTTGTAGGCCTTGCAGAACTCCATGATGTTGACGCCGTGCTGACCGAGCGCGGGGCCGATAGGAGGAGCCGGGTTAGCGGCGCCAGCCTGGATCTGAAGCTTGATCAGACCCGAGACCTTCTTCTTGGGTGCCATGTCTTTTCCTTCTTTCGATTCGAACTCCGCGCAGACGCGCGGTGCTCTCCCGGTGGCCCGGCGGTTCCGGACTCCGGTGGTTTAGGGGCAGTCGCTTGCTGGGAGCGAGTGCTAGAGCTTGGTGACCTGGTCGAAGCTGAGCTCGACGGGGGTCTCGCGCTCGAAGAGCGACACGAGCACGGTGAGCTTGCCGCTCTCCGGCTTGATCTCGCTGATCGAGCCGGTGAGCCCCTCGAAGGAGCCCTCCTTGATCGTGATGGTCTCGCCGATCTCGAAGTCGATCTCTGCGATCGGCTGGCGCTTCTGCACGCCACCCTGACCTGAAGCGTTCGCCTTCGCGGGTGCTTCTGCGATCTCGACAAGACTCTTCAGCATCTCAAATGCCTCGTTGAAGCGCAACGGGGTCGGGTTGTGGGCGTTGCCCACGAAGCCGGTGACACCCGGGGTGTGGCGCACGACGGACCAGCTGTCCTCGTTGAGCATGAGGCGCACGAGCACGTAGCCGGGGATGCGGACGCGCGTGACCATCTTCCGCTGGCCGTTCTTGATCTCGACCACGTCTTCCATGGGAACTTCCACCTGGTAGATGAAGTCGCTCATGTTCATGGACTCGGTGCGCTGGTGCAGGTTCTGCTTGACGCGACGCTCGAAGCCGGCGTAGGTGTGGATGACGTACCACTTGCCTGGCTTGAGGCGCAGTTCGCGCTTGAAGGTCTCGTACGGGTCGACGTCAGGGTCTTCCTCGCGAGCCTCGACCTCTTCATCTTCGGTCGCGGCGGCCGCAGCCGCCTCTTCCTCGCTCGTGTCGATCTCGAGGACATCGTTGACGATCGCGTCGACCTCTGGGTCGACGACATCGGCGCCTTCTCCGTCGTCGAGGTCTTCCTCGGTCACGACCTCGTCGGACTCTTCGATCTCGTGGGCCTCTTCGAACTCTGCGTCGATGTCGCGGTCACCCTCCTGGGCCTCTGCGACTTCGGAGTCCTGCTCCAGCGCGGTCTCGTAAAGACCGTTCGGGTCGGCGACGTTCGGGTCTGACACGATTCCTCATCTCGATTGTGTGGTGCGGGGCTGCTCGCCCTTTTCGGTGGAGGCTCGGAAGCCGGAGCGGTGCGACTATTCCGTCGGAACGGGCGTCGCCGCCGGCTCACTCGGGAAGAGCGAGCTGCCCTGACCGAACACCCACGATGCGCCCCACCCGAAGAGCAGGTCGAGCACCGTGACGAGCAACATCATGAAGATGACGAAGACGAGCACGACACCCGTGAACTTGAAGAGCTCGGCGCGGGTCGGTGTGACGACCTTCTTGAGCTCGCCCATGACCTGGCGGAAGAAGAGAGCGATGCGGCCGACAAGACCGCGCTTGGGCTCGGAGCCTCGCTTTGACTCGGCGACGTCGGTCGCTTCGTCGGACTTGCTTGGACTCACGCGCTCTCCCTTTCGATGGTTGAGACCTTCGATGGTGGGCCCCGTAGTGGGTGCGTTCAGCACCGAAATGCAGGGCGGACAGGACTCGAACCTGCAACCTGCGGTTTTGGAGACCGCTGCTCTACCAATTGAGCCACCGCCCTTTGCGTGAACACCGGATGCGTGCATCCGTTCACCCTGATACCGTCTGCAGCCGCTCCATAGGGAACGGTTTCAGGCGCGGTTCAGTATGTCGCTTTCGGCAACCAGGAAAGCATACGACAGGTGCGCGCCGGAAGTCCAACGCGGGTGCAACTCGCGGACGGCGACGCGCCTCCGGACCTAGACTCAAGGCCATGGTTTCCGACTCACGTCTCTCTCCTCGCATCGCCGCGATCGCCGAATCCGCCACCCTCAAGGTCGACGCGAAGGCCAAGGGCCTCAAGGCCGCCGGCCGACCCGTCATCAGCTATGCAGCGGGCGAGCCCGACTTCCCCACGCCGCAGCACGTCGTCGAGGCTGCGCTCGTCGCCGTCAGCGACCCCAAGAACCACCGCTACACGCCCGCAGCCGGCCTGCCGGAGCTCCGCGAGGCCATCGCCGAGAAGACCAAGCGCGACTCCGGCTGGAATGTCCCCGCCTCGCAGGTCATCGTCACGAACGGTGGCAAGCAGGCCGTCTACCAGGCCATCAACACGGTCGTCGGCGCCGGCGACGAGGTCCTCCTCCCTGCCCCCTACTGGACCACCTACCCCGAGGTCATCCAGCTCGCTGGCGGCACGACCGTTCCCGTCTTCGCCGGAGCCGACCAGGAGTACAAGGTCACCGTCGACCAGCTCGAGGCCGCGCGCACGCCCGCCACGAAGGCGATGCTGTTCGTCTCGCCGTCCAACCCGACCGGCGCTGTCTACTCCGAAGAGGAGACGCGGGCCATCGGCGAATGGGCTGCCGAGCACGGCATCTGGGTCATCGCCGACGAGATCTACCAGAACCTCACCTACGACGGCGTCCGAGCCGTCTCCATCGTCGAAGCGGCCCCTGCTGTCGCCGACCGCACCATCCTCGTCAACGGCGTCGCCAAGTCGTTCGCGATGACCGGCTGGCGCGTCGGTTGGATGGTCGGCCCCGCCGACGCCATCAAGGGCGCGGGCAACCTGCAGTCGCACCTGTCGAGCAACGTCAACAACATCGCCCAGCGCGCGGCCATCGCAGCCCTGACGGGGCCGACCGAGCCCGTCGAGGAGATGCGCCTCGCCTTCGACCGCCGCCGCAAGACGATGGTCGAAGAGCTCAGCAAGGTCAACGGCTTCCGCGTCCCGACGCCCGAGGGCGCTTTCTACGTCTACGCCGACGTGCAGCAGCTCATCGGCACGGAGATCGAGGGGCGACAGATCTCCTCGTCGCTGGACCTCGCCGACCTCATCCTCGACGTCGCCGAGGTCGCCGTCGTGCCAGGTGAGGCGTTCGGGCCGTCCGGCTACCTGCGCCTCAGCTACGCCCTCGGCGACGACGCGCTGCTGGAAGGCGTGCAGCGCCTGCAGAAGCTCTTCGCCGGCGTCGAGCTCTAAGCACGCGGCGGCTCGGCACGCATCCGCTCGCCGCGCATCCGCTCGCCGCGCGTACGCTTCGCTGAAGAGGCCAGTTTCACCTCATCCTGACGCTCAGGACGGGGCGGAACTGGCCTCTTCTCGCGGTTCTCGGTCCGCGGGCGCGCAGGGCCCGCGAGCAGGCGTGACTACGGCGTCGTGAAGCTGATCTCGGCGACCTTCTGCGAGATACGCGAGTTGGGGTCGTCGAGCTCGCCGCCCCACGCATTCGCCAAGATGGTGATCTTCGTGCCAGTCGACGGCATGTAGCGGGTCGCCATCATCCCCTCGGACCCGTCCGACCAGCGCAGGCGCTGCGCGAGCAGCTCCAGCTCGTACCCGCCCTGCCCCTTGAGCACCAGCGGCACGGGATCACCGATCGGCTCGGGCTTCGCCGTGAACTGCAGCGAGGCCGAGTTCAGCTCCGACCGCGTCATGTCCTCGTCGCGGTACTCGCTCTTGTGCAGGTTCTCCTGCGCCACCGAGAAGTACGCGCCGGACTGCGGGTCGCTCAGGATGTACAGGTTGGGCTGGCGCTCGGAGACGTCCTGCTCCCAGCCGCCGACAGGCGGGTTCACGACCGTGATGCCGTTCGGGAACACGACGTCCGTCGTGATCGGGATGTACCCGGCGACCGCGTCCTGGGGCGCGGCGGGCATGAGCGTGCTCGTCGGGACGGGCGTCGACGTCGGAGCCTGCGGGTCAGCGCCCCCGACGGGGATGGTGGGGTCGTTCGGCGAGGTGAACGCCATGAAGAGGCCGACCACGAGGGCGACGATCGCGACACCGCTGATGCCGATGCCGACGAGGAGACCGACCGGACGCTTGCGCTGCTTCTGCAGTTCCGGGTCCTCCCCCAGCTCGCGGCGCCTCGGCTGCGCGGCAGTCTGCTGCTGCGGCGCGAACCGGGGCGGCGGAACACCGGCGGGAAGATTCGCGGGAGGCCCCTGCACGAACGGGGGCTGCCCTGGGACACCGGCACCCGGCTGCCCCGGGCCCTGCACAGGACGTGACATCGGAGCCTGCGACGGGAGATTGCCCGGCCCAGGGAAGAAGGCGTTCGCGGGGCGCTGCCCGTTCGCGGGGTACTGGGCCGGCGCGGGGTACTGGGCCGGCGCGGGCGCCTGGCCCGGCGCGGGGAACTGCCCTTGCCCCGGTCCGGCAACGCGCGGTGGTGCGGAGAACTGTCCAGGCACTCGAGGGTGCCCCTGCGGCACGCCAGCCGACGGCACGCCCCACGGGGTCTGCTGACCGGCACCCTGCGCGGGTGGCACGGGTCCACCTCCGCGCGGCCGATCCCGGCGTCGGTCCTGGCCGCCGTTCTGGCCCGGCGGTGGTGTGATGGGCGGTTGCGTCATGCCTGCGAGAGTACCGCCCGCGTCAGGCAGTCGCCTTGGCGCGGGCGGTACTCACCGAGAGAGCTGCGACTCAGTCGAAGATGCGGCGAAGCAGGTTCGTGTCTGCGAGGTCGACGAGCTCGTCACCGCGCCCGGACAGGACGGTGCGCAGGGCGTACAGCGTGAATCCCTTGACCTGCTCCGCTGAGATGGTCGGGGGAATCGACAGCTCCTGCCTCGCCGTCACCACATCGATGAGCGCCGGTCCGTCGTGCGCGAACGCCTCCCGGAGGGCACCCTCGAGGTCGTTCGGGTTCTCGACCCGCTGCCCGTGGATGCCGACCGCCTTCGCGACGTCTGCGAAGTTCGGGTTCTCGAGGTCGGTGCCGTAGTTGACGAAGCCGGCAGCCTTCATCTCGACCTCGACGAAGTTGAGGGAGGAGTTGTTGAAGACGACGATCTTCACGGGGAGCTTGCTCTGCCTGAGCGTGAGCAGCTCACCGAGGAGCATCGCGAGTCCGCCGTCACCCGCGAGCGCCACCACCTGGCGATCGGGGAATGCCGACTGCGCACCGATGGCCTGCGGCACGGCGTTGGCCATCGTGCCGTGGCTGAACGAGCCGATGAGCCTCCGCTGCCCGTTCATCTCGAGGTAGCGGGCGGCCCAGACGACGGGTGAGCCAACATCCGGGATGAACACGGCGTCTTGCGTCGCGAGCTCGCTGACGAGTCGGGCCACGTACTGCGGGTGGATGGGCGTGCGCCCGTGGTCGTTGTCCGCGAGCGAGTCGAGCTCCTTGCGCGCCTTGCGGTAGTGCTTGACGGACGACTCGAGGTGCTTGCCGCTCTTGTCTCCCGCGAGGAGCGGGAGCAGCGCGTCGAGGGTGTCCCCGACGTCGCCGACCAGTCCCAGGTCGAGCGGCGTGCGCTTGCCGAGCTGCTCGCCGCGGATGTCGACCTGGATGATCTTCGCCTTCGATGGGAAGAACTGCTGGTAGGGGAAGTCGGTACCGAGCATGAGGAGCGCGTCGCAGTCCTCGATGGCGCGGTAGCCGGACGAGAAGCCGAGCAGCCCCGTCATGCCGACGTCATAGGGGTTGTCGTACTCGATGAACTCCTTGCCGCGGAGCGCGTGGACGATCGGGGCCTGGAGCGCCTCTGCCGCTGCCAGCAGCTGCGCGTGCGCTCCCTGCGTGCCAGCGCCGCCGAGAATCGTGACCTTCTTCGCCGAGTTGAGGATGTCCGCGGCCCTCGCGAGGTCCTCGTCCGTCGGGCGCACCACTGACCTGGTGGGGAGGATCGGTGCGGACTTGCGCCGCCCGGCGCTCTCCTTCAGGAAGATCTCCCCCGGGATCACGACCACGGCCACGCCCTGCTTCTCGACAGCAGCGCGCATGGCGATCTCGAGCACCCGTGGGAGCTGCTCGGGTACGCTGACCATCTCGCAGTAGACGCTGCTCTCGCGGAAGAGCTCCTGCGGGTGCGTCTCCTGGAAGTAGCCGCTGCCGATCTCGGCGGAAGGGATGTGGGCGGCGATCGCGAGCACGGGCACGCGGCTGCGGTTCGCGTCGTAGAGGCCGTTGATGAGATGCAGGTTGCCCGGCCCGCAGCTGCCAGCGCAGACGGCCAGGTCCCCGGTCAGCGCGGCGTCTGCCGAAGCCGCGAAGGCCGCGGCTTCCTCGTGCCGCACATGCGACCAGGCGACGCGCCCGTTCCGGCGGATGGCGTCGGTGAATCCGTTGAGCGAGTCACCGGGAAGCCCGTAGACCCGCTCGACTCCGGCATCGTGGAGGATATCGACGATCGTGTCAGCGACTGTAGTCATGGCGCGATCTTCTGCCTCGAACCGGGGAGACAGCCGAGCAATCGACAGCCTGTCACCGCGAGACCGTGCTAGGCGTTCCCGCTAGGCCTGGCTGACCCGCACGAGGTTGCCCGAGGGGTCGCGGAATGCGGCGTCGCGCACGCCCCAGAACTGGTCGGTCGGCTCCTGCAGCACCTCGACCCCGCCCGCCGCCTGCACCTTCTCGAAGAGCGCGTCGAGGTCGCTCGTGCGGAAGAGGAGTCCGGGCAGCTCGCCCTTCGCGAGCATCGCGGAGAGCATCTCGCCGTCTTGCTCGGAGCGACCGGCCTTGGGATGGGAGAGCACGATCTCGAGCTCGGGCTGCTCCTGCGTCGACAGGGTGATCCAGCGGAAGCCCTCGTTCGGAACCTCGCTGCGCACCTCGAGGCCGAGGGCGTCTCGATAGAACGCGAGCGCCGCATCCGGGTCATCGGCGAACACGTGCACATGGCTGAGTGAAAGTGTCATGGTCCCGATGCTAGGACCGGCCACCGACATTCACTTCTCGGAAACTGCTCGAAGCCTCGACGACCGGTACGGCAGCCAGTCTCCCGCCCTTCTCGGCGCGCTCATGGACGCGCCTCGGCCGACCCCAGATCTGCGAGGTGCAGCTCGGGATGACGACGCTCTCGCGGTGATCGCGCGCCCGGTAGGCGCTCGGTGACTCCCCCACGATCTCCGTGAAGCGACTGCTGAACGAACCGAGGCTCGTCGCGCCGACTGCAGTGCACGCATCCGTCACGCGCACATCGCCTCGGCGCAGCAGCGCCTTCGCCCGCTCGATGCGCCTCGTCATGAGGTGCGCATACGGGGTCTCGCCGTAGGCCTCCCGGAAACGGCGGCTGAAGTGGGCCGTCGACATGTGCGCCGCCTTCGCCATGGCCGGAACGTCGAGCGGCCGCGCGTACTCGCGGTCGATGAAGTCGCGCGCGCGTCGGAGGCGGCGAAGCTCGTCGAGGTCGGTCGAGGCCATACCTCCAGTATGCGCGGGCGCCGTCGTGGGTTCGGTCACCGAAGTTGGCGGGCCCGCGCCTCCACCGATCGGTGGAGGCGAATCAGCCGGTCGGGCCCTGCCGCTGCGGGCAGGCTCAGTGTTGGATAGGAGCATGAGCACACAGGCAGCCATAGAGGTCACCGACCTCGTCAAGCGCTACGGAGACCGCGACGTCGTCGACGGCCTCTCCTTCGAGGTCCGCCACGGCGAGACCTTCGCCCTGCTCGGTCCGAACGGGGCCGGCAAGAGCACCACCATCGAGATCCTCGAGGGCTTCCGCACGGCGACGTCCGGCAGTGCGCGTGTGCTCGGCCATGACCCGGCACACGGGGACGCTGGATGGCGCGGCCGCATAGGCGTCGTCAGCCAGTCGAGCGCCGACATCGAGCGCTACTCGGCGCGTGAGGTGCTGCGTCACTTCGCGAGCCTCTACCGACAGCCTCGCGATGTCGCCGAGACCATCGAGCGCTGCGGGATCGCGCCGTTCGCGACGCAGCGCGTCGGTCGCCTCTCCGGCGGCCAGAAGCGCCGTGTCGATGTCGCGCTCGGCATCATCGGCAACCCGGAGGTGCTGTTCCTCGATGAGCCGACCACGGGCTTCGACCCCAACGCCCGCCGCGAGTTCTGGGGGCTCATCCAGCAGCTGAAGGGCGAAGGCATGACGATGGTGCTCACGACGCACTACCTCGACGAAGCGGAGCATCTCAGCGACCGAGCCGGGATCATCGCGGCGGGGAAGCTCGTGGAGATCGGCGACATCACGACGATCGGTGGGCCTGCGTCCCGCACTCCGCGGGTGCGCTGGCAGGAAGCCGACGGCCGATGGCGAGAGCAGAAGACCGATGCGCCCGCCCAGCTCGTAGCCGCGCTCGCGGACAGGCTCGGCCCGGAGCCCGCCGGCCTCACCGTCACCCGGCCCTCGCTCGAGGACGTCTACCTCGAGATCATCGGCGAGCATCCGGCCGCCAGCCCGGCGCATCCGGCGCATCCGGCAGCCGACACCCCCGCAGCACTCACTCCCGCACTCCTCGGAGGCACGAAATGACTCAGATCTCAGCACTCGGCACCGCTGGCGACAGCACGCAGGACGCCCCGACGTCTGGGCTGCGCGCGGCAGGCCGCCCGTCCAAGCCCAAGCCCAAGCCCAAGCCCAAGCCCAAGACGACGATCGGCAACGGGCTGCGGCGCATCTCCTTCGAGCTGCGGGGGTACTTCCGTCAGACCGATCAGGTGTTCTTCGTCTTCCTGTTCCCTCTGGTCATGTTCGCGCTCTTCGCATCGATCTTCAGCGGTGAGACGGTCGTCGACGACCCGAGGTTCGCCGACGTGACGATGTCGCAGTACTACCTGACGGGCATGCTCGCGATGGCGATCCTCCTCTCGGGCATGCAGTTCCTCGGCATCGACATCGCCACCGAGAAGCATGAGGGCGGCCTCGCGCGCCTCGGCGCGACCCCGCTCAGCCCCGTCTCGTTCTTCATCGGGAAGATCGGGCTCGTCCTCCTCACCTGCACGGTGCAGCTCGCCCTGCTCATGGCCCTGGCGGTCATCGCGTTCGACATCACGCTGCCGGACTCGGGCGAGCTGTGGACGCGGTTCGCGTGGCTGTCGATCCTGGGCATCTTCTGCTTCGCCGCCCTGGGCATCGCGATCTCCGCGATCCCGCGGTCTGCCAGGTCGGCATCAGCGATCGTGCTGCCACTGGTGCTCGTTCCTCAGTTCCTCTCGGGCATCTACGTGCAGTTCTCGGTCCTGCCCGAGTGGATGCAGCAGGTCTCGAACCTCTTCCCCCTCGCTGGTCTCGTTCGGGGCATGCGCAGCGTGTTCCTTCCTGACGCATTCGCGGCGGCGGAGGTCGGCGGCACGTGGGGCCTCGGCGACGCGGCGATCACACTCGGCGTCTGGACGGTCATCGGTCTCGTCGCGAGCCTGCTGACGTTCCGGTGGAGCCGCGGCCGCAACTAGGTGCGAGCGCAGGTGGGCGTCGTTGTCGGTGGGTCGCGAGAGGATGAGCACGTGATGGATTTCCTGGTTCGCAACGGCCGCTGGTGGCACCTGCTGATCGTGGGCACGGCGCTCGCGAACGCGGTGGTCGCCGGCTTCGTCGCGGTCACGGCCCGGACTGCCGCCGAGCGCGCGGAAGGCCTCATCGCAACGGAGGCACTGCTCCTCATCCCCGTCGTGTGGCTGGTCTTCGGAGTGAAATCCTTCGGGGACCGACGCCGGGGCGCGGCGCTCATCGTGCTCATGACGCTCCTCGTGACGGTGGCGATGGTGCTCGTGCCCTGGACCGGGTTCGTGCAGACCCTCATCTACCCGCTTGTCTGGCTCGTGTGCGTGAGCGCGCGGCGCAGCATCCTCGTCTCGATCGCCATCGCGTTCGGCATCGGCGCCGCGTCGGCGCTCCACAACGGTGTCGAGGAGATCCCGAACATCCTCCCCGGCCAGCTCTTCAGCGTCGCGGCGACCTGCGGTATCGGACTCTCGATCAGCTACGCCTGGCGGGTGGCGGACGAGCGGCGGGAGCTGCTCGAGCAGCTCACCGCCGCTCAGGGTCACGTTCTGGAGCTGTCGCGGCAGAGCGGCGCATCCGTTGAGCGCGAGCGCATCTCCCGCGACCTGCACGACACGCTCGCTCAGACCCTCGCGGGGCTCGCCATGCTCGCCGACAGGAGCGCGAAGGACATCTCCCGCCTGCGCGACGAGGAGGGGGCTGCCGGTGAGGCGGCGCAGGCGGCGCTCCTCGCCCAGGAGGAGCGCGCCGACCTCATCGCGTCGCTTGCCCGCGATGCCCTGGCAGAGGCCCGGGTGCTCATCGCCGAGAACGCGCCGGTGCGGTCGGCCGACCCCGCCGTCGCCACCTTTCCTGATGCTGTCGCGCGCCTCGTCGAGCGGTTCCGGCGGGAGACGGGGGTGCTGGCTGAGGCGCAGATCGAGGTCTCACCCGGCGCTCTCGACCGCGAGAGCGAGGTGGTCCTCCTCCGGTGCGCGCAGGAAGCGCTCTCGAATTCGAGACGGCACGCGCACGCCTCGAACGTGCACCTGTCCGTGACCCCGCTGGGCACCAGCGTCCGCCTGCAGATCGAGGACGACGGCCGCGGATTCGCGCTCGACGCCGAGCCCGCCGGCTTCGGTCTCGCCAGCCTCCGCGACCGCGCAGCGGCCATTGGCGGCCTCGTGTCCATCTCCAGCGAACCGGGCCGTGGCACGATCGTGACCGTGACGATTCCGGCGAGGGCAGGTGACCGCGCGTGATCCGCATCCTGGTCGCCGATGACCACCCCATCGTCCGCGCGGGCCTGGTCGGCATCTTCGAGGACGAAGCCGACATCGAGGTCGTGGCCGAGGCGGCAGACGGCGCCGCGGCGGTGACCCGGGCGCTCGCGACGACACCAGCGGTCGTCGTCATGGACCTCCGGATGCCGGTCACCGACGGCGTCTCGGCGACACGACAGATCCTGGCGGCCCTCCCGAGCACTCGTGTGCTCGTCGTCACGACGTACGACAGCGATGATGCGATCATCGGCGCCATCGAGGCCGGCGCAAGCGGCTACCTCCTCAAGACCGCGAGCGGGGCGGAACTCGTCGAAGCCGTGCGTCGCGTTGCTGCCGGCGAGCTGGCCCTGGCGCCCTCCGTGACCGCGAAGCTGGTCGCGCAGACCCGGGCGGCTGCTGTCGCAGCGTCCGGCGGTCCTGGTACCGCGCATCCGCCCGCCGGTTCGGCCGACGCCGCGCCCGCGCTGAGCGAGCGTGAACTGCAGGTGCTGCAGCTCGTCGCCGACGGACTCTCGAACCCCGAGATCGCGGTTCGCCTCCACATCGGGGAGGCGACCGTGAAGACCCATCTCGGCAAGGTCTTCGTCAAGCTGAACGTCAACTCGCGAGTGCGCGCCGTGACGCGCGGCCTCGACCTCGGCCTGCTCCGGCGAGGTGAGACGCCGGAGCATCCCAGGCGCCAGTCCTAGAGTCGGGGTCATGAAGTCTGCGCGTCGGGCCCTGCTCACCCTCCCCGTGATTGCGGCGGCGGCGCTCGCCCTGAGTGGATGCGCGGACGCGTCCATGCCGACGAGCGTCGCGACCGACAGCTACGGCGGTCTGCCTCCCGAGCACAGCGGCGACGTGGGCGCCGGAGACATGGAGGGGCCGCTCGTGCTGTGGCTCGACGAGGGCAGCTCGATCTCTGTGACCACGTGGGGAAGCTCGGGGTGCCCGGCGATCCTCACCGAGGTCAGCGTGGTGGACGCGCAGACGCTCGACCTGCAGTACGCGGACACCACCGCCTACGCCGACCAGGTGTGCACGGCGGATTATGCGCCGCACACGAGCGAGATCGACCTGCCGGCAGAGATCACGGGCGCGCCGCTGACCGTCGCGGTCAGCTTCGACGGCGAGGAGCCGCGCGCCTCCGTCATGCTCGACTGAGCCCGACACGAAGGGGTCCCGTTTCGGTCGTGCTGAGGTTCACCTCTCATTCGGGTTGCGTCCCTCACCCGAGACACGATTGACGGGCAACCGCGGTATCGGTAGGGTCGCAGCACACGCCTAGCCAGAGAGGAGTCCCGATGATGCGCACGATCACGTTCAGCAAGCAGCCGCCGGTGACCCGTCTGCTGGGCGCCCACATCTCCTAAGCTCCGCGTCGCGGGTGGACTCTGTCCCCACTCAGCCCGGATGCGCCTCGGCACAGGAGCCGAAGCCTCCCCATGCCGCCCCGGCAAGCACCATCGCCGTGCCATGCCCGCGCAGCGCCGCTCCTTCGCGAGCCCCTTCTTCGCACGTCTTCTTCAAAAGAAACGCCTCTCATGCACCACGTCATGACCACCGTCCAGACCCCAACGCCGAGCACCGTGCTCGTCACCTTCGCACCCACCACGACGACGTCCTCGCTGCTCCAGCGCCTGGAGCTGCGAGTCGCTCTGTGGCTGCTCCTGCGCACCGCGCGACGTCAGGACCCCGAGCCGAACCACGCTGAACAGCATCGCCGCCGTCGCAACAGCGCGGCGCGGGCCCAACGCGAGCAGGCTGCGCTCCGCGCCTGGTGCGTACAGTGCATGCACCACTGAATCGAGTCCGAGGGGAACGATTTCAGCACCACTAGGAAAAGCCCCGAAGCGCTGACAGCGCTTCGGGGCTTCCGCCTCACGGGGTCTTGCGGGCTCTAGAGCTCGAGGCCGACGAGGACGGGCTCGTTGACGAGCCGCACGCCGTACTCGGCTTCGACGCGGGCGCGCACGTAGCGGGCGAGCTCCACGATCTGCTCCGCCGTCGCTCCCCCTCGGTTGGTGATCGCGAGGGCGTGCTTCGACGAGATCGCCGCGTTCGAGCCCGGCAGGGAGAACCCCTTCTTCACCCCTGCGTGGTCGATGAGCCAGGCGGCGCTGAGCTTCACGAGCGGCGCGCCGTCCTCGTCCTTGCCCGCGTCGAACTTCGGCATCTCGGGAAGCTCACTCGCGAACGACGAACGCACGATGGGGTTCATGAAGAACGAGCCAGACGAGACGGAGTCCTGGTCGTGCGCATCCAGCACCATGCCCTTCGACGCCCGCAGTCGGACGACGGCATCGCGCACGACGCGCACGGGCATCCGCTCACCGAGGGGCACACCCAGGGCGCGGGCGAGCTGGTCGTAGCGCACGGGTTCGCTCTGGCCTTCCGGCATCTCGACGAGGTCGAGCTCGACGCGGGTGACCACGCCCCGCAGCTCACCGCGTTTGATGGCGGACGTGCGGTAGCCGAGGCTCAGGTCGGCGGCGTTGATCCAGCGCACGGTGTCGAGGTCGGCGTCGTAGAACTCGACGCGCGCGAGCACGTCGGAGAGTTCCTGGCCGTACGCCCCGATGTTCTGCACGGGCGTCGCGCCAACCGAGCCGGGGATGCCGGCGAGGGCCTCGATGCCGCTCCAGTTGCGGGCGACCGCGTAGTCGACGAGCGCCGTCCACGACTCCCCCGCATCGACGCGTACGCGCGCCTGACCGACCTTGTCGACGGGGCCGTCGAGCTGATGGATGCCCCGCGTCACGACGTGGAGGACAGGTTCGTCGATGCGGTCATCGGTCGCGATCGTGTTGGACCCGCCGCCCAGGACAAGCGGCTGCTCGTAGTTCGCGAAGAGCTTCCTGGCAGCGTCGACCAGCTCGTCGCGGGTCGCCGCGGCGACGAGGTTCGTCGCCTCACCGCCCACCTGCGTGGTCGTCAGCTCGGAGAGCCTCGTCACGCGACGATCTCCTCAGGGAGCCCCGCGGGCACCTCGCCCTGGAGGTTGGCGCGCACCTGCGACTTGGCGAGCACCGTCTGTCCGCCGCAGGAGACGACGAGATCGATGCGGCCGATACCGTCTTCACCTGCGAGCTGACCGATTTTCGCGACGATCGACACCTCGGCGCCGTCCTGCGGGTCGACGACGACGGGGCGCGTGAACCGCACCTGGTAGTCGACGACGCGGCCAGGGTCGCCGAGCGCGTCGACGACCGGCTGCAGCGCGACGCCCATGGTGAGCATCCCGTGCGCGAGCACCCCGGGGAGACCGACCTCTTCGGCGATGTCGTCGCGGTAGTGGATGGGGTTGAAGTCGCCGGATGCGCCGGCGTAGCGGACGAGGTTGTCCCGCGTGAGCGTCACCGTGCGCTCCGCGATGACCGTGCCCACCTCGAACTCCGTGAAATCGGGGCGAGGGAGCTTCGCGATGGCAGTCGAATCGGTCATGCGGCTACTCGCTCTCGTTGGGGGTGGCGCGGACGACGAGGGTGGCGGAAGCCGTGACGACCGTCTCGCCCGCGGCATCCGTCAGCACCGTCTCGGCGGTGATCATCGAGTTGCCGCCGAGCGACTTGACGCTCCTCACCTCGAGGGCGGCGCGCAGCTCGTCGCCGGCGACGATGGGGCGCGCGTACGTGAAGCGCTCGTCGCCGTGCACGATGTGCGAGAGCTCGATCTGGGCTTCAGGGTCGGAGAGCAGCAGCTGCAGCCCCGCGTCCTGCAGCACGGCGGGGAACGTGGCGGGCGCGACGAGGTCGGCGTAGCCAGCGGCCTGCGCGGCGGCCACGTCGAAGTGCGTCGGGTGCGAGGCCAGCACGGCCTTCGCGAACGAGCGGATGTGCTCTCGGCCCACGAGGTACGGCTCGGGGAGCTCGTACCGGCGGCCGGCAAGTTCAGGGTTCACAGACACGGTCGCCAGTCTACGGGGCGGCACCGACACTGGCATGAGGCCGCCTGCGCGCAGACCGCCGGGGAGTTCTGCCCTTTTCAGTGTCGGTGGCTCGTTCTAGGGTGCCGATGACGGCGTTCGGGGGAAGGACGCCGCTGCACCAAGTTCATGGGGGTTCCGCCTTGTTACGCACACAACGACCGCCGAGCGGCGCGAGGAAGCCGAGAGCTGCGGCGATGAGGGCCTTCGTCGTCGCGGCCACGCTCACGTCGGCACTCGCCCTCGCCGGCTGCACCGCGCCAGGAGGCTCCGAGGGTGGGACTGACGGGGGCTCGGGGCAGGCCCAGGCCACGCAGGGAGGCAGCGGGCCAGGCGCGACCGGGACGCCCGGCGTCGAGTCGATGGAGAAGGGCGACATCGTCGCTACGCAGGAGGTGACGCTGCCGGGCGACCGCGGAACGGCGACGGTTGAGATCGAGGCGCTGCGCGTCGACGGCCAGGTGCAGACGCTCACGATGTTCGTCACCCCGCATCTCACCGACACGAGCGGCAACGCCGACAAGCTGGACCTCTTCCACTTCCTCGACATGCACAACTTCCGGCCTCGGCTCGTCGACAAGGCCAATCTGAAGGAGTACAGGACGCTCGAGAAGGGTGGCGCGGAGTGGGCGAGCGACCCGCTGGCCACGGAGGCTGGTGACGGCGAGACGTTCAAGGCGTGGGCGGTCCTCGCGGCGCCGGAAGACGGCGCGACGAGCTTCGACGTGACGATCTCCGACATCTACCCGCGCTTCACCGACATCCCGGTGGTCTCGTGAGCACCGTCGGCGCGATCGGCGCGCTGACTCTCGCGACGGTGCTCGCGTTCGGCGGCGCGCATCCGCTGACCGTCGACTCGCCTGACGACCTGCCGGAGCCGACGCAGGAGATGCTCGACGCGTCCGTCACCCGATGGAACCCGGAGGGCTCGGTCACGCAGTGGTCGCTCGACGGCAGCGTCGACGAGCTCTCCAAGGAAGTCGATGAGGGGCCGAACACCGTGGTGACGCTGAAGAGCGACATCCTGTTCGACTTCAACAGCGCCGCCGTGCCTGACACCGCTGGCGTCGCGATCGCCGAGGCAGTCAAGGACGCCCCTCAGGGGGCCGCCGTCACGATCGGTGGCCACACCGACGGCGTCGGCGACCCGGCGTCGAACCTGACACTCTCCCAGCAACGCGCCGATGCCGTGGCCGCGGTCATCCGCGCCGAACGCCCCGACCTGCAGATCACGGCGACCGGCTACGGCGACACGCAGCCGGTCGCCGAGAACACCACCGGCGGCGAAGACAACCCAGAAGGGCGCGCGCAGAACCGCCGCGTCGAGATCACGTACGCGAAGGCCTAGAGCACCACCATGAGCAGAACACGCATGACAGCCCTGGCCAGCATCTTCCTCGTCGGCACGCTCGCGCTGAGCGGATGCTCGCTGCTCGGCGGAGGCACCGACGACGGCACGCAGCAGACCGACGGCACCAACAGCTCCTCGCAGGCAGACGGCTCGCAGGGGCAGGCCTCTGGAGAGCCTGGGGTCGTCGCCTACGACGAGTCGAAGGTCGTCGCGACGCAGGAGGTGACGATGCCGAACGGCCTCGGCACCGCGACGGTCGAGATCTACCCGCTCAGAGTCGAGGGCAAGACGCAGATCATGACGGCGTTCATCACGCCGCACCTGGCGAATGCGGATCCGAGTTCGCCGACGTACACGGACTTCAGGCTGTATGACTTCAACGGCGAGCGCAGGTGGGAACCTGTCCTCATTGACCAGGGGAACCTCAAGCAGTACTCACCCCTTGAGAGCACCGGTCAGGATTTCTGGACCACCGACTACGTAACGGCGATCGGCACTGACGGCGTCCCGATGCCGGTCTGGGCCGTGTTCGCGGCGCCGCAGGACGGCACGACGAGCTTCGACGTGGTCATCGGCGAGAGCTACCCGCGCTTCGAGAACATCCCCGTCGAATAGCGGCCCCGCCCGCCGGGCAGTGCTGCTCGCCCGAGGACGGCTGGATCGCTGCAGCTCGCGCCGTGAGATCTTCCTCATGAACGGGTCATGAACGGTTTATGAACGGCGACCAGTGTCGTACTCACGCCGCAGCGATTGGCGCTGTGGCCTCGAGGAGGTCGGCGAAGATGACACAGGTTCCAGGACGCATTCTGGTTGCCCCCAGCGGGTTCAAGGAGAGCCTCTCGGCAGAGCAGGTCGCGGACGCCATCGCGTCCGGTGTGCGCCGGGTGCTCCCCGGTGCGGTGATCGACCGCGTACCGGTTGTCGACGGCGGCGAGGGGTCGGCGCGGACGCTCGCGGCTGCCACGGGAGGTCGACTCGTCGAGCGCACGGTCACGGGCCCGGTCGGGCACCCGGTGTCCGCCGTCCTCGCCCTCCTCGGGGGTGACGCGAAAGGTACCGCGGTCGTCGAGATGGCCGAGGCCGCGGGGCTCCGCCTCGTGCCGCAGGACCTGCGGGACCCGGGCGCCACGACGACCTATGGTGTCGGTGAGCTCATCCGCGCCGCCCTCGACGAGGGCGCCAAGCGCATCCTCGTCGGCTGCGGCGACTCCGGCACCTGCGATGGAGGGGCCGGCGCGCTGCAGGCACTCGGCGCGAGCATCACGGATACGGCCGGCGCCGAGATCGGTCCGGGAGGCAACTCCCTCGCGGACGTGGCGGCTCTCGACCTCTCCGGACTCGACGGTCGTCTCTCGAGCGTCGATGTCTTCGTCGCCTGCAACCCGCACAACGTGCTCACCGGCCCCCGCGGCGTGGCCCGCGTCTTCGGCCCGCAGAAGGGGGCGACGCCCCAGCAGGTCGACACCCTCGACGCGGCGCTCGAGCGGTGGGCCGGCGTGCTGAGCCGCGACGGCGTGCAGCCGAAGTCGTACGACCTCGCCACGGGCAGCTGCACCGGCGCATCCGGTGGTCTCGGGGCGGGCCTGGCCGGCGGCATCGGAGCGCGCCTCATGCCGCGGTTCGAGGTCATGCTCGACCACATCGACCTGGATACCCTCGTGCGGCAGGCAGACCTCGTCATCACGGCCGAAGGGTCCATCGACGAGCAGACACCTCACGGCAAGGTGCCCGCCGAGGTCGCGCGACGGGCCAAGGAGCAGGGGAAGCCCGTGTTCGCGCTCGCCGGCACCATCGGCCGGCACGCGCGAGACGTGCACGACATCGGCATCGACGCGATCGTGTCGATCGTGCCGCTTCCTCTGACCCTGGAGGAGTCGATCGCCCGCTCGCCGCAGCTGCTCACCGACGCGGCCGAACGCTCCATGCGGCTCATGATGATCGGCTGCCAGCTCGGGCAGGTCGAGCGTTCCGAGCCGGTGCCGCTGCTGCGGAGCGTGTCGTGAGCGCGCGGGCTACGGCCGACCAGGAGCAGGCACACGACCGGGATCAGGAGCGCGAGCCGCGGCAGGAGCTTGGGGCAGAGCAGAGCACCCAGCACCGCAAGCGCTCACCGATCTCCTTCCGCGCGCTCCTCGCCGCTTGGACTCGCCTGCCCATCCGCACGCGCTGGGCCATGGCCCTCATCGCGGTCACCGGGGCAGTGGTCTGCCTCCCCGGCGAGCTCCCGGCGGAGGTGCGGTTGGCACTGTTCGCCTTCGGCTCCGCCACGGTGCTGTGGACGCTGACCGACCTCGAGCCCGGCTACGTCGCGCTCGGCGCTGGCCTGCTGGCATGCATCCCGACGGGGCGCCAGGAGCAGTTCTTCTCCGCACTCGGCAACGACGTCGTGTGGCTCATCATCGGGGCGTTCATCATCGGCGGGGCCACGGCGGGCTCCGGTCTCGCCGCTCGCCTGACGAGCGCGATCGTCGGGCGGGCACGGACGGTGCGCGGACTGATGTGGATGGTCACCGCGGCCGTCGTCCCGCTGTCGTTCCTCGTGCCATCCACCTCGGGTCGCGCTGCCGTGCTGCTGCCCGTCTACCGCTCGCTGACGGAGCGGCTGGGCGACGCGCGGATCGCGAAGGCCCTCGCGCTGCTGATGCCCACGGTCGTGCTCGTCTCGACGACGGCGACGCTCGTGGGCGCGACATCGCACCTCGTCGCCGTCGACCTCCTGCAGCAGACGACCGGCGACACCATCTCCTACCTGCAGTGGGCGCTCTGGGGCGCACCGTTCGGTATCACCGCGAGCGTCGTGGTGTGCGTCGCCGTGCAGGCCCTCTTCCTTCGCCGAGACGAGCGTCGCCGGCCAATCGCGCAGCAGGTGTCCCTGCAGCCGTCAGGGCGGTCGCCGCTCACGCGCGCGGAGCGCATCGTGGCCGCGGTCGTCGGCCTTGCGCTTGTCGGCTGGCTGACGGAGCCGCTGCACGGGCTCGGCATCGCGGCCGTCACGATCATCGCCGCCATTGTGCTCTGCGCCCCGGGCATCGGTGTGATGAAGTGGAAGGAAGGCGTGACCGCGGTGTCCTGGCCGCTTGTGCTGTTCGTCGCCGGGGCGCTCGCGCTCGGCGGAGCGCTTGTGGAGACGGGGGCAGGCGACTGGATCATCTCCAGCCTCTTCGCGGTGAGCGACATCGAGGGGCTCACCTCTGCCTTCGCGCTGGTGGTCGTCATCGCGGCGCTCTCAGTCACCGCGCACCTCTACGTCACATCGCACACCGTGCGCGCGATCGCGCTCATCCCGCCGTTCCTCGCGCTCGCGGCGACGGCCGACCTCTCCCCCGTCGCGGTGGTGTTCATCGTGAGCATCGGCCTCGACTACTGCCTCACGCTGCCGGTCAGCTCGAAGGCCCTGCTCGTTTTCACGGATGCCGACGGTGACGGCCAGGGGCTCGACCCGCGCGACCTGCTCCGGCTCTCGCTCGTGGTGCTCCCCGCCTACGTCGCGCTCATGGTCGTCACGTACGAACTCTGGTGGAAGCACACGGGCCTGGCCCTGTAGGCCCGCGCTTCAGCTCGGTGCGGGGACGCTCTCGGGATGGGAACCTCGCTTCGTGCTGGAGAACTTCCCGCAACGAAGCGAGGTTTCCATCCCGAGACCCTGCGGGCGGGGCCCGCGAAGCAGGGCAGACCGAGGCGAGGCTCGCGACTCAGACGGCGACGAGACGCGGCTGAGCGGATGCCGTGGCCACGGCTGCCCCGGACACCGAGGCGCGCGCCTCGGCTGCGCTCGAGAAGAGCGCGCGCTGCGTGAAGTCGAGCGAGTCGAGGGCGACGCGCGAGATCGTGTCCTCGGGAACCGAGGTCCAGCCGGCCGTGTCGATACCCGTCGACGAGAAGACGGTGGTGCCGTCGGCCGCGCGGAGCATGCTGAGCCGGTAGTACTCGTCGGTGTGCCCGTTGGGCAGCGTGGATGCGTCGATGCCGTACCGCGCGAACGTCTCCTCGGTGACGTGAGCGGTGCTCGAGGCGTGGACGACGACGAGCTCGTCCGCGGAGAGGATGGTCGCGTTGAGGCTCGATTCGGGGAACTCGGCGCGCAGCACGCGCACGGCGGCAGCGGCCGCGTCCTCGAGCGAGAGCCCGTCGCGGACGCCCTGGCGCACGAGACCGAAGTACAGCTCGCTGTCGGTGTCGCCAGCGATGGTCGCGCGGATCTCCGGGCGAAGCAGGTCGTCGAAGCGCCATGTGGGAACGATCGACCCGTTGTGCGCGAAGGCGAGGCCATCCGACACGAACGGGTGCGTGTTGACCTTGGTGCGCTTGAAGTCGTCGGTCGCGAGGCGCAGGTGCACGATGCGGGCGTTGGAGGGCGCGTCCGCGAGCAGCGTCGACAGCAGCGGGTCGTTCTGACCCGGCGTCGAGACGCGCAGCGATTCGATCTCGCGCTCGGTCTCGCCGAACCCGGCGGCGAGCCAGGCGGTGCCCCAGCCGTCGTTGTGCACGCTGGTCATGCGCTGGAAGGCGTCGCTGTTCATGTCTCCGATCACCTTCGTGACGGTAGTGTCACGTGGGGCTGCGTAAGCGAGCAGACGGCACATGTGCGAACTCCTTCCCAGTTGTCGAGCTTGCTGTCGGGTGTTGTTCGGAGCCGAGCGGCTCACGAGCATCTGACAATCCTGTGACAGACGTGTCGCCGGGTCCACCTTCGCGACGCTGTATGACGGACGATTGCGGCGGCCTACGCGCTCCCTGCCCGCGGTGCCTGTCCAACATGAGTGCGATGTGCGGCCAAATCGGGTCCGCACGGACGCCGCGGCTTGACGAGACCCGCCTCAGCTCCGCGACGACCTCGCGAAGGCACGACGCAGGGCACTCGCCTTCAGCTCCACTTCGAGCGTCTCGGCCTCCGGGTCGCTCGCGAGCACGATCGCGCCGCCTGCCCCGATCGACCAGCCTCGGGCATCACGAACGGCCGTGCGGATGACGATGCTCAGCTCGGTCGAGCCGTCGGCGCCGAGCACGCCGAGTGCGCCCGAGTAGACGCCGCGGTCGCGGCCCTCGATGTCGCGCAGCAGCTCGACGCTGCGCAGCTTGGGGGCACCCGTCATGGACCCGCCGGGAAAGAGCGCCCGCACGACGTCGAGCGGCGGCACGCCAGGCGCCGAGCCGCGAACCGTGGTCACGAGCTGGTGCACGGTCGCGTACGACTCGACGGCCATGAGGCTCGGCACGTGGACGGTGCCGGGCGCGCAGACGCGGCCGAGGTCGTTGCGCAGCAGGTCGACGATCATGAGGTTCTCGGCGAAGACCTTCGGGTCGTTCGCGAGCTCGCGGGCGGCTGCCGCATCGAGCAGCGGGTCGGATGCGCGGGCGGTGGTGCCCTTGATGGGCTTCGTCTCGTAGTCGCCGTCTGAGGTGCCACGCAGGAACCGCTCTGGCGAGGCGCTCACGATCGCGCCGCCGTCGAACTCGAGCAGCGCGGCGTAGGGGGCCGGGTCGGAGGCGCGGAGCTCGAGGAACAGATCGAGCGGGTCCGGGTCGGCGTCCGGCCTGAACTCGTTGGTGAGGCACAGCTCGTAGGAGTCCCCGGCGAGGAGGCGCTCGCGGCACCGGGCGATGTCGGCGGCGTACTGGGCTCTGGACGTGTGCCAGGTTCCGGCGACGAGGGTGTCCTGGCGGCCAGGGCTGGCGGATGCGCGGGGCGAGCTGGGCACGTCGACGAGCGTCGTTCGAGGCTTGGCATCGAGCGCGTCGCGAACGACTTCCGCGAAGCTGTCTGCCGCTGGTTCCGCGAGCGCGAGGGTCGAGGCCGTCGCGACGACCGTGACCGCGCCGGTCGCGCGGTCGACGATGACGGCGCGGCGCGGGTCGAGCCACCACGCGTCCGGGAGGTCGGGCTCGGCGGCGTCACCCCGTGGGGGCAGCGCACCGAGCATCCGGACGCCGAGTTCGTAGCCGAAGTAGCCGAGCAGTCCGCCGCGGAACGCGAGGCCCTCGCCGCCGACGGGGAGCCTCCGCTCGAGCGTCTCCTGCACGGCCTCGAAGCTGCCATCGCCGAACAGCCGCAGCACTCGGGCCGGTTCGCTCGCCGTGCCTCCGTCCGAGATGGCGGCGTCGTCCGCGAGGATGCTCCACCGTGCTTGCCTGCCCGCTTCGTCCGGCACATCGACCCACACGCTCGCGGATCCCTGCCGCAGCACGTCACGGTAGATCTGCGTGGCGGCAGCCTCGGCGGCCGCACGCCCGTCGCTCTGCGGCCCGCGCACGACGCGGCTCGCGACGAAGAGGTCGCGCGCCGGCGGAGCGACCGCGTCGGGGCCGTGGGCGGGCGCACCGCCCCGTTCCGGCTCGCGTCCGGCTGGCTCCCCCCGGGGAGGTGCGACCCGGCGAGCCGCATCCACTGCCGCCACGAAGTTCGCGAGCATCTGTCGTCCGTGCTCGCTCGCGATCGACTCCGGATGGAACTGCACACCCCAGACGGGTCTGCCCTCGATCTCGAGGCCCTGCACGACGCCGTCCTCGCTGCGAGCGGTCACCCGCAAACCTGTTGGTAGCGGCTCGCGAACGGCGAGCGAGTGGTAGCGGGTGACCAGCGTGCGCTGAGGGATCCCGGTGAAGGGGCCCGTGCCGTCGTGCTCGAGTGGCGAGCGCCAGCCGTGTCTCGCCTCGGGTGCGGCGACGACCTCGCCGCCGAAGTGGAGGGCGATGCCCTGGTGCCCGAGGCACACCCCGAAGACGGGCAGGTCCACCCCTGGCGCGAGGGCAGCATCCAGCACCGCGGCCGACCCGTCGAAGTCGGCGGCGTTGGCCGGATGCCCTGGCCCGGGCGAGATGACGATCCCTGAGACGAGGCCGTCGGCGACCCAGCCGACGCACCCGCGGATGTCAGCGGGGTCGCCGGCGTCGACGACCCGGACCTCGCGGTCGCTGAGCTCGAGCAGCAGCTGCACGAGGTTGTAGGTGTAGGAGTCGCGGTTGTCGACGACGACGATCACGCGCCGCGCCCGTCAGGCGGGCGGCCGTCGAGGAGCGGCACGGCGCTCGTCTCCTCGAGGCGGGGCCGCCAGCGTCGCACGCGGGCGACGTCCAGGCCGAGGCGGGTGCCGTCGAGCATCGAGACGGGGCTGATGCCGTGGAGCGTGTTGAGGTACCAGAGCTCATCCCACCCCCGGTCTGCGGATGCGGCGAGCGGGTCGGCGAGCAGCTCGCCTTCCACGCGCGGGATGCCCGCCGTGGCGAGCAGCTTCTCGAGCACACCCAACGTGGTTCCCGGAACGCGCCGACTCGCGGCGGGGATCACGAGGGTCTCGCCGCGCCAGCCGACGACGGTGCCATAGGCGGCCTCGGTGATGACGCCGCGATCGTCGACGAGCAGCGCGTCCGCGGCGCCTTGCTCGGCAGCGCTCGCACGGAGCTGCGACAGGGACGGGAAGTCGGGGCCCTTGACGGTCGGCCAGCGGCGTTCGTCGAGGCGCGTCGCCAGCTTCGTGAGCGGCCGCGCCTCCGGGGCCGGCCGCAGGGCGAGCTCGATGAGCACGCGGTCGCCGCCAGCATCGCCCTCGCCGTCGAGGCGTGCCGACAGTCGCGGGAACCATGAGTCGGCGAGGGGCACGCTCTCGAACACGTCGGCCCAGATTCGTCGCCAGTCGGCGTCGATGGTGTTGGTGCCGGCGGGGCTTCCCGACCAGAGCAACGGGTGGGCGGTCGCCGCCTCTCCGAACAGCTCGCCGACGGATCGCTCGAAACGCTCGCGGTGGGCGGCGTGGGCGATGACGCGGCCCGAGTCGACGCGCCACGATTCGACGACGCTGACGGCCGCGGACTCCCGGCCGGCGGCGTCGCTGTCGTCGCGCGCGGCACCTTCGCTGGCTTCGGCTGCACCATGACCCTGCATCGCCCCATTCTGCCCCAGGTGCCGAAGGCGCGTCCTCGACGCCGCAACGGTGTGACCCTGCGCTGAGCACCAGAATCCGTCGGGGTCGTCGAAGGCGAGGGCGGACTTGCGGTCGCTTCCCGCCTGTTTTGATGACCACAACGCCGCCCTCGGTAGCGACTCCGCGAGGGCGGCCATCCGTTGCCCGATGACCTCACGGCTACCAGCGTGACGCAGAATGCTCACATGAGCAGCATGAGCACCCCAACGAACGTCGTCTTCGTCTGCAAGAAGAACGGCGGCAAGTCGCAGCTGGCGGCCGCCCTCCTGCGCGCGCTCGGCGACGAGTCGATCAGCGTCACCTCCGCCGGCACCGCGCCGGGCGGCTCCCTCAACGCCGAGTCGGTGGAATCGCTCGCCGAGCTGGGCATCGACGTCGGCGACGAGCATCCCAAGCCGCTCACCTCGGAGATGCTCGACGACGCCGACCTCGTCGTGGTCCTCGGCGACGAAGCGCAGCTGCCGGACGGCGTGACGGTTCCCGTCGAGCGCTGGATCACCGACGAGCCCTCCGAGCGCGGCATCACCGGCATGGAGCGGATGCGGCTCGTGCGCGACGACATCCGCGCGCGCGTCGCGGAGCTGCACACGCGGCTCCGCGACGCCTGAGCGGACGGCCGCCCGTTCCACCCTCAGCTCACTGAGTCCGCGCAGCTCCATCACTCGCGGAGGTCGCGAAGCTCACGAGCCGAGCCACGTGTCGCGCGAGGATGTCTGTCTCGACGTTGACGCGGTGGCCCACATCGAGCGTGCCGAGCGTCGTCGCGCTGAGCGTCTCGGGGATGAGCGACACCTCGAACCAGTGACCGTCCCCGGGCGCGCCGCTCGAGCCCGCAGCTCCCTCGGCGCTGACGGCCCCGACCGCGCTGACCGTGAGCGACACCCCGGACACCGCCACCGACCCCTTGTCGACGAGCAACCCGGCGTGCACCGGGTCGATGGCGAAGCGGATGCGCCGCCACGCGTCGAAGTGCTCGACCTCCAGCACCTCGCTCGTCGAATCGATGTGCCCCTGCACGATGTGGCCGCCGAGCCGGTCGCCGAGCCGCATGGCCCGTTCGAGGTTCACGGCGTCACCCTCCGCTCTGCCCCCGAGGGTGGATGCGCGCAGGGTCTCCCCCATGACGTCGGCCGTGAAGGCATCGGCGTGCAGCTCGGCGACGGTGAGGCACACGCCCTCGACGGAGATGGAGTCTCCCACCTTGGCGTCGCTCACGCTGAGCGGGCCGCGCACCGTGAGGCGCGCATCCGTGTCGTTCCTGATGATGCTCGTGATCTGGCCGAGCTCCTCGATGATCCCAGTGAACACGCTACTGACCCGCCGTTCCAGCTGCTGCCGGGAAGTCGCGAAGGGCGACGGCCGTCGCGATCGCGGCGAGCGCCGCGTCCGCCCCCTTGTCCTCGAAGCTGCCTGGCAGGCCGATGCGTGCCTGCACCTGCTCCTCGTCGTCGCAGGTCAGCACGCCGAACCCGACCGGAATGCCCGTGCGCACGGCGACATCGGTGAGGCCGTTGGTCGCGGCAGAGCACACGTACTCGAAGTGCGGGGTGCCGCCGCGGATGACGACGCCGAGGGCGACGATCGCATCGGGCCCGCTGGCGGCGACTCGGCTCGCGGCGACGGGCAGCTCGAAGGCGCCGGGCACCCGCACGACCCGCACGTCGGTGACGCCGGACGTCTCGAGCGCCCGGTGCGCCCCGTCGAGGAGCGCCGCCATCGCCGTGTCGTGCCATCGAGCCGCGACGATCACGACCCTCAGCCCGGTGCCGTCTGCCTGCACCGCTGGTGCTCCCTGTCCGCTCATCGCCGTGCTCCTCTCGTCAGCGTCTCAGCGGCGCGCGTGCTGGTTTCGTGGTGGTGCTGGTGCTGCGTGCCAGGGAGAGCCGGGAATCCCGGGTGCCGCATCCGGTGGCCGACGATGTCGTCGACGTGCAGCAGCACGAGGTCGTGTGCCGATGCGAGCGCGCCCGCTTCGGCGTACGAGAGCATCTCGCCGTCGTCGCGCACGAGCTCCGAGATGACACCGACCTCGCCTGCACCAGTCAGGCGCACGAGGTCGACGGCGGCCTCCGTGTGGCCGGGCCGCTCCAGCACGCCGCCGTCGACGGCTCGCAGCGGCAGCACGTGGCCGGGGCGGATGAGGTCGCGCGGCGTCGAGCCGGCGGCCGCGAGCGCTCGCACGGTCGTGGCCCGGTCGCTCGCGGAGATGCCGGTCGTCACGCCAGCGGCCGCATCCACGGTGACCGTGTAGGCGGTGCGGCGCGAGTCCTCGCTGTGTTCGACCATGAGCGGCAGCTCGAGCCGATCGGCGAGGTGGCCGGGCAGCGGCGCGCACAGCAGTCCCGACGAGTGGCGGATGATCCACCCCACCCATTCGGGCGTCGCCGTGTTGGCGGCGAGGATCGCGTCGACCTCGTTCTCGCGCGAGGAGTCGTCGGCGACGAGCACCGGCCGTCCGGCCCGCAGCGCGTCGAGTGCGCGGGCGAGCTGGCCGCTCATGCTGCGACCCCCTCGGCCGCGACGGCGCCGACGTGCTGGGGGTGCGCGCGCGTGTCCCGAACGAGGTGGATGAGCGTGTCGACGCCAAGCGGATGCACGGACTCGGTGGTCCACCGGTTCGCGTCGCGCAGACGCCCGACGTCGAGCGACGCGACGGAACTCGCGCCGTCGCCCAGGAGGATCGGCGCGAGGTAGGCGTCGATCTCGTCGACGAGACCAGCTCGCAGGAACGCCGCCGAGATGGTCGGACCGCCCTCGACGATCACGTGGCGGGCGCCGAGCAGGTGCAGCTCCTCGAGCGCGGTGACCGGGTCGTGGGTCCTCAGGTGGACGAACAGCTCGGGGTCGGCGCGAACGGCGGCATCGGCGGCCACATCCCGCATGCCCACGACGACGCGCAGAGGCTGGGGCGCATGGAAGGCCGCGGGCCCGCGGACGGAGAGCGTCGGGTCATCGGCGCGCTGCGTGCCCGTGCCCACGAGGATCGCGCAGGCCTCGGCCCGCCGCTGGTGCGCGTGCAGCCGCGCGGCTTCCGAGGTGATCCACCGGCTCGACCCGTCTGCGGCGGCGACCCGCCCGTCGAGGGTGGAGGCGAGCTTGAGCGTCACGAAGGGCCGGCCTTCGGTGACGCCGGTGAGCCAGGCGCGCAGGAGCGCCTCGCCTTCGGCAACCCGGAGCCCCTCGAGCACCCGCACGCCGTTCGACCGCAGCCGCGCAGCTCCCCCGGAGGCAACCGGGTTCGGGTCCGCGACCGCGAACACGACCTCCGCGAGGCCGGCCTCGAGGAGCGCGTCCGCGCACGATGCTGTCCGCCCGGTGTGGGAGCACGGTTCGAGCGTCACGACGGCGGTCGCGCCCCGCACTTCCGCCCCGGCAGACCGGGCGTCGTCGAGCGCGGCGGCCTCCGCGTGCGGGGTGCCCGCCCCTCGGTGGAAGCCGCGTCCCAGGATGCGGCGCGGGCCGCCGCCCGGAGACGGCGGTGCGAGGAGGACGCACCCGACCCTGGGGTTGGGGTCTCTGATCGGCCCGCGGGCCGCGAGGGAGAGCGCCAGTTGCATGGCGGCGTCGACAGACTCGACGCGGTTGGATTCTTGGATCGGCATCGCCGGTGACCTCCGCATTTCGCGTGCCACGGGGCCATATCCCGGTGCCGGCGCAGCCGGAGATTCCGGCAGCCGACGCCAACGGAGGCCCTCGCCGAAACGAGCGCCTCCCATGCACCTACCATCCGGACTTTAACCGTCGGTCCCGCCTCCTCCCCCAGATAACAGGGGCCGCTGGGTCAACCGCTCGCGGACGAGCGGGTCGCGGACTCTCACCGCCGGTTCGGACTTTCACCGACCCCGGAGCATGTTGCACGGCGAGCCTAAGCGAGACGACCGTCGGAAGACAGCGTGTGACGCCCGGAAACCGACTTCGTCGCGATGTTTCGGGAAGGCGGCCTACGCGACCACTTCGCGCAGGCCAATCGCGAGGTGCACGTCCTGACGCTGACCGCCGGAGTGCACCAGCGCGGAGCCGTCATCGTCGACGGTGAGCTGCGTGCGGTGGCTGCGCAGGGCCGCGACGACGGCGTCGCGGTGCTGCTCGAGGTCGAACCATTCGAGGTCGCCGATCTGGGCCGCGAGATCGCGTTCGCTCTGCTCGACGAGCTCAGCGAACCGCAGGCCGGCGCCCTGCGCGGCGGCGAGGCTCGCCTCCCGGGCTCGAACGTGGTCGGGGTGCCCGTAGCCGCCCGTCGCGTCGTAGCTGATGACGAGGTCGGGGCCGTCGTGGGCGATGACGGCGGCGAGGTCGGCCGTGACCTCCTCGATCGGGGCCACGCTGAACGCCCGCAGGTCGGTCTCGTCAGCGGGACCCGCAAGACCTGGCCGCAACCAGCGCATCCCGGAGTCGTGGTACTCGCGCGCCTCGAGGCCCGCTGCGCGTGCGGGCGGTGTCCCGAGCCACCGGTGCTCGTCGATGCCGAGCGCATCGAGGGACCCGCGCAGCTCACGCTCGCGCACGTCCGCGAGGTCCGCGACCGACGTGTCGGCGGGAAGGACGCCGTCGACGATCTCGCCGAGCTCACCCCGCGTGCAGGTCACCAGCGTCACCTTGGCGCCGCGCTCATGCAGCTCGCGGAGCAAGGCGCCGCCCGCGAGGGCTTCGTCGTCGGGATGCGCGTGCACGATGAGGACGTGGCGCACGGAGTCGAGCAGGCTCGCACGCCGCTCAGGCATGTGTCGGTCCCGGCTCTGCGCGGGCGACCAGCTGGCGGAACACGGCCAGGAGCCCTTCGGCGCTGAGGTCCCATGAGTGGGCGAGCGCGTGCTCGCGAGCTGCGACGCTCATGCGCTCGGCACGCGCCGGGTCGCGCAGGATGCCCGCGATGGCAGCCGCCCAGTCCGCGGGGTTGCGGGTCTCGAGCAGCGTGCCGGTGACGCCGTCGACAACTGCCTCGCGCAGCCCGCCCGCGGCGGAGGCCACAACGGGCACTCCTGAGGCTGCGGCTTCGAGGGCGACCAGACCGTACGTCTCGGAGTGCGACGGGATCAGCACGACGTCGACGAGCCGCAGCTGGGCGGCGAGCGCCTGCCTGCTGAGCGAACCGATGTACTGCACGTGCTCGGCGAGCCCGTGCCGCGCCACCGCCTCGTGCAGCTTCGCTTCGTAGGCGCGCCCGTCGTCGTCCGGAGGGGCGGCGCCCACGAGCACGTAGTCGGGGCGCACGTCGTCGTCGATCTCGGCGATCGCGTCGAGCGCCAGGTCGAAGCCCTTGAGCGGATGCAGGCGACCGGCGGACAGGGCGCGCTTGGGTCGCGACTCCCGGGCGGCTGGCTCGGCCCGCGCATCCCGGGCCGGGAAGAAGAGGTCGGCGTCGACACCGGGCGGCACGATGTGGGTGATCGCCGGGTTGCCGCCGAGCCTCGAGAGGACGGTGTCGCGCTCCGCTCTGCTCACGACGACGATGGCGTCGACCGACTTCGCGAGCATCGCCTCGCCGGCGAGGCGGCCTGGCGACTCGGCGCGCTCCCCGTCGGCGAGCGGCGTCGAGCTGCCGGCGGCGATGGAGTGGAAGCTCTGCACGATCGGGATGCCCAGCTCGCGTGCGACGGGGAGGGCGGCGACGCCGGAGAACCAGTGCTGGGCGTGGAGCACGTCGACGGACAGCTCGACGAGGAGGACGGCCAGCGCATCCCGGAACTCGTCGATGACGTGCTCGTGCTCGCCTTTCGAGATGAGTCGAGCGGGGCCCGCCTGGAGATTGTGGAGACGCAGATTGTCGCCGAGCCGAACGGTCGGCGCGGAGCCGTCGTCGCTGCGCCTCGTGATGAGCTCGACCTGGTGGCCGCGGTCCGCGAGCGCCTCAGCCTGCGCCAGCACCACGACGTTCATGCCACCCGCGTCCTTGGTGCCCGGCTCGTCGAGGGGGGAGGTGTGGAGCACGACAAACGCGATGCGGAGGGGGTGCTCATCGGGGAGGACGTCAGGCATGCCTCCGACCGTAGGCGTCGCGGCCCCGCGACGCCATTCGGGATGCCCCGCGTTACGCGGCCCAGATGAGTGCGGGTTCGGCCGCGCTCAGATATGCAGGCAACGGCACACGGCGTGGCAGCCGTCGAACGATCGCCCGCGTGCGTTGCGGAGCACGTTGATGGCCGGCGGCGACAGATGGCGGCGCACGGCCTCGCGCAGCAGATCGTCCCCTGAGGCCGGATACTCGATCTGCCACAGCAGCTCTCGGATCTCGCCGCGCAGGGGCGCCTCCACAAACGACTCCCGAATGTCAACGATCCCGGCGAGCGCGGTTTCCGATGTCGAGCCGGCGGCGGCTGGACGCTGGTTGGCTTTCATGAGGACCTCCCTGTCCGTCTGATTCCAGGGTCCCGCATCCGGGTCACGGGCGGCAGTGGTAGCACGATTCGAGGGAACGTGGTAGCGGATCCAGTGTCGAGCTCGCTTGGCGAGCTGCCAGGCGGCGCAGCCCGCGGCGCACGCCCAGAGCACCGCGAACTGGATGAGGGTCACGACCCCCGTTAACTCGAGAACCGTCATCGATCACCACCTCCTCGGACTCGGCACCCAGCGAACCTAGAGGGGGACGGAGGAACCTGAAACGGCTTGCGCCAGCGTTGCCGTGCCGCTAGTGATCGCGACGGCTCGCCGGCAGCCGACCGCCTGGGTGCCCCCGCCCCTAGCGCGAATCGGAGCCGGGGGGGAATCCCCGCGTCGCCGTTCGGCGCACTTCCTAGGCTGGACGCACGTGCCACACGCGCGCCGACCGGAAAGGCAGCACGATGGGAACCCTCACGTACGCGTCCTTGCACCTGGAGTTCGAGGACCGACTCCTCCAGCATCTGCAGATCGTGATCATCCAGAAGTTCCGTCGTCACGAGGCGTTTCTCATGTCGTGGAAGGAATCCGCGAGCGCGGGTGATGGGCGGGCGGCGATCTGGCTCACGCCGAACGTCCCGATCTCCTTCAAGTTCTATGGCAGCAAGGCACCGTCGGTGAATCGCGACTGGCTGTCGGCGCTCGGGCGTTCCGCGGACAGCTCGACGGGCCTGATCGTCACCGGGGAGGACGGCGAGCTCGCGCTGGCGTCCCCCGACAGCGGGCAACCAGGAACCGCCCACCATAAGTGGCGCTAGCACAACTCGCCAGCGATCTCTACCCCTCGAATTTTCAACTTCGCCTCGGGACGCTACTAGGAGGCCACGAGGATTGGGGGACCGCCATGGGATACCTGTACTACGGGGCGGACGCCCACGCGATCGAGATCGAAGACCGGCCGTTGGCGCACCTGCGAGTCGCGATCTTGAGCCTCCTCCGGGCCGGGCACAGCGTTGCCTTCACCTGCCCGCGGTCGAAGGACCTCGGTGGCGGCCGCGAGTCGATCTGGATCACACCGCAGACCGACCTCCGCTTCCGCTTCCGTGGAAGCCGTGCACCGAACCTGAACGAGCACTGGGTGCGCGCCATCATCGCGACGAACGACTCAGCCGCGGGGTTGCATCTGGTTCCCGAATGCACGCAGTCCAACGAGCCGGTCCCCTATCAGCCGGCGGCTCGGCAGAGCGCGCCACCGCCGGAATCGAAACTCGAGCATCGGTCAGCACACGAGCGTCAGCTCTCGAAGTCGTAGAAGGAGATATCCGCGAACGGCGCGCCATCATCCTCCTCGGCGGCGGCGACCGGCACCTCTCGGACACTCACGGACGAGGCAGTGGTGATGAGCTCCCACCGCTTGAGGCGCCCGCGCGCCGGGAACCGAACCAGGTCCCCTCCCTGCCTGACCGCATCCACGATCATGTGCTGCAACGTCGGCATCACGTCATCGTCGACGTAGTGCGCACGGTCATCAACCGTCACTAGGAATGGCATGTCCACCTCCGCCGGGAAAAGATGTCTCCGTCAAGTGAACGCCCTCGCGGGCCAGGAATCTGGGCCTGGATCGACGCGAAGTCATGTGCTAGCGAATACGCCCCGACAAGCTGGTGATCTCCCCTAGGATTGTTCCGAGCTTTTCGAGACTGAGAACGGAATCAACATGGCACGAGACGCTTACGACGCGGCAGTGCAGACGCTGCAGGCGCCGCTCGATTCTGTCGATGGCGTGGCTGACTCCCTCGTCGGCCTGTTCCCCGTCTCGGGCGCGGCCGTCTCCACGATCGGCGAGCTGCTCGGCAACCAGACGGTCTCTGCGTCGAACGAGGTCGCCGCACGGCTGGACGAGCTGCAGTTCGACCTCGGCGAGGGACCATGCTGGGACACCCTCGCCACAGGGCGCCCTGTTCTCGAGCCGAACCTCCGAGAGCTGCCAGACACCCGCTGGCCGGCGTTCGGCCCGGCCATCCCTCGCGACAAGGTGGGAGCTCTCTTCGCGTTCCCGATGCTGGTCGGCCCGCTGCGGGTCGGGGCCATCGACCTCTACGCCGCCGCCCCGATCGGCTTCGAGCCGCTCCAGACGCGTCAGGCCACTCACCTCGCCTCGCTCGTCGCGCGCAACGTCCTCCGCCTCGCGCTCGCCTCCTCAGGCGACGAACCCCAACCGGAGGGCAAGCACTCGCGTCGCAAGATCCATCAGGCGACCGGGATGGTGCTGGCGCAGCTCGAGACGACCGCGGACGAGGCGACCCTCGTCATCCAGGGACATGCCTTCGCGACAGGTCGATCCATGATGGAGATCGCCGAGGAGATCCTCGCCGGACAGCTGGCGTTCCGAGCGGGGCCGTCCGGAATCGAGGAGCGGCGATGATCCGCGATGCAAGGGACACGCAGCTGCTCGAGACCTTCGCGGTGCTCGCCGACACGCTCGTCGCGGGCTACGACGTCGTGGACCTGCTGCAGACGCTCGTGGACCGCTGCCAGTCGCTGCTGGAGGTGACGGCGGCTGGGATCCTGCTCGCCGACGAGCACGGCGACCTCGAGCTGGTGGTCTCCACGAGCGAGGCGGCGAGCGTCGTCGAGACGATGCAGATCTCCGCGGATGCGGGTCCGTGCATCCAGAGCTTCAGCGAGGGACGCATCGTCGCGATCGAGGACATCCGGGAGGCCCCGGAATCATGGCGAATGTTCAAGGAGAGTGCGCTCGAGCACGGCTACCTGGCCGTGCAGGCGGTTCCGCTGAAGCTCCGGGACACCACGATCGGCACCCTCAACCTCCTGCGCGCGGCGCCCGGTGAGTTCCCGCGCCAGGAGACCGTCGCTGCTCGCGCGCTCGCGGACGTCGCGACCATCGGCATCATCCAGGAGCGCACGATTCGTCACGCCGACACCGTGCGCGAGCAGCTGCAGGACGCGCTGAAGAGCCGCGTCGTGATCGAGCAGGCAAAGGGAGTCGTCGCCTACCGCCGCTCCATCACGCCCGAGGAGGCGTTCGATGTGATCCGCGGATACGCGAGATCGAATCAGCTGTCGCTCTCGCAGGTCGCCGCGCAGCTCGTGGCGCGCACGCTCGACATCTGACCCACCCATTCTAACGTTGAGGGCGTGCGCTCTCGGTGTTGGCCCAGACCTCGCCGACGCGCCCCGTGCACTCCGCCGGGGGCGCACGGTCGCCGCCAGCCGCTGAACTCGGATCTTGGCGTCGAAACACGAGAGGCCTCCGCCGGGAGGCTGAACCGGGGTCAGCCATGTCCATTCTCATCGCCGTCAATCGTGAGCAGTTCGTGCTGCGCGACCCGGACGCGATCACTCGTGTGCGTGCGGAGATCGAGGACGCGGCCCGGTCCGGTGGGCGCATGCTCGTGATCGGCGACACCGCGGACGGCCCCGAGGTCCTCGTCACGCCGTCCACGAACGTGCGCATCGACATCCTGCCGCTCGACTCGCCAGACCCAGGCACGAGCGACCACCGCGACGACCGCGACGAGATCGTCTTCGTCGACTTCGACGAGTACTGATCCAGACGGGACACTCACCTCGCGCGGAGTAGTTCCCCAGCGATCTGCCGAGGGGATTTGCCAGCCTGGAGGCATGTCCGACGCAACCGCACTGGCCACCGACAACCGCTCGACCGGAGATTCCGACGCCCCTGCCTGGCGGGCTGCCCTCGACGACGATTCACTGTCGTTGATGACGAGAGGCTACGGGTTCGGGGCACACATCTGGAGCAGGGCTCGCGCGCAGGCCAGGGCGGTGCCACTGCGGCTCCTCGGCAGGGAGGCCCTGCTGGTGCGCGGCAGCGACGCCGTCCGGCTGTTCTACGACGAAAACAGCATCGCGCGCCACGGGGCGATGCCCGCGTTCGTGCAGGAGTCCCTCTTCGGCCACGGCTCGGTGCACAGTCTCGACGGGGCCGAGCACCGGCACCGGAAGGCGACGTTCCTGCGCGTGGCCTACGACGACGATCGTGTCGAGGAGCTGGTCCCCCACTTCGAGCGTGAGTGGCGAGAGCAGGTGGAGGCCCGGGCCGGTGGCGACCACGACGCATCGGCGTACGACGCGGCGGTGGCCGCGTTCGGTCGGGCATCCATGACCTGGGCGGGCTTGCCGGGCACGGCGGCCGCGAAATCGCGGTGGGCGGCGCGTCTCGCCCAGATCGTCGACGGGTTCGGTGTCCCCTACTCTCCCGAGTTCCTGCTCGCGTTCGGCAATCGGATGTGGTCGGACCGGCACGCTGCACGCCTCGTCGAGGCGGCACGCGCAGGGACGATCCCTGCCCCCGCTGGAACCGCGCTGCACGAGTGGGCCTGGCACGTCGACGAGCACGGTGAGCTGCTGTCGCCGCGACTGGCGGGGATCGAGCTGCAGAACAGCATCCGCCCGATGATCGCCGTCGCCCGCTTCGTGGCCTTCGCCGCGAAGGAACTGCACGATCGACCCGACTGGAGGCGACGCATCGGCGACGAGGCGGCGGCCCGCGGCTCCTTGCACGGGGGCCCACTCGCCACCGCGTTCGCGCAGGAGGTGCGGCGCACTGCGCCTTTCGTACCGTTGCTGCCCGGCTGGGCGCGCCACGACATCGAGCTCGACGGTGCGCGGGTTCCGGCCGGTGGACGGCTGCTCCTCGACATCCTCGCCACGAACACCGACGACAGCTCCTGGGAGGACGCTGGTGCTTTCCGGCCGGAGCGCTTCCTCGACGTCGACGACTACGAGTCCATCACCGAGTTCATCCCCCACGGTGGGGGCGACGTCGCGGCCGGGCACCGCTGCCCCGGAGAGAAGCTCGCGATCGCGGGCCTCGCGACCGCCATCGCAGCCCTCAGCGACCCCCGCGTCGACATCTCGGGCGTCGGCCTGGAGGTGAACCGGAGGCGACTGCCCACGAAGCCCTCCTCCGGAGGCCTCATCCGCCCGGCTTCGCCATCGGGCCGGTCCAGGTCGGAGCCCGCTGCAGGCCGCTGCCCCGTGCACTGATCGTGCGACGGGACGCCGCGGGACGCGTCAGCGCGTCGAAGCGCCCGCATTCCCATCCGAACCGGCTGGGGTTCCGAAGAACCTTGCGACGCCCCCGTCGGTGGGGGCCGAAGCGAGGTCACCGATGTCGATTGTGCTCACGGTCAACCATGACCGGTTCGTGCTCCATGACGCCGAGTCGATCTCCCGCCTGCACGGCGACATCCGCGCCGCCCTTCAGGCGGGCGGCAGCCTCGTTCCCATCGGCAGCCGGCCGGGGAGCCCTGAGGTGCTGATCACGCCAGCCACGCATGTTCGCATCGACGTCCTCGATGTGCGCGACGTTGATCGCTCCGTCGACGGCTCCGTGGACGGCGCCGACACCGAGGGTGCCGACCATGGCGACGTGGTGTTCATCGACTTCGATCAGTACTGACCCGCCTGTCAGCTCGACTCGCTCAGCGGAGCATGCCGGGGTAGGGCGCGTCCGTGCCGACGAGTGCGAGCTTGCCCTCTTCATCCGTCACGAGAAGCCCCGTGCTGCTCTCGGCTGACTCGCCGAGCCGCTTGAGCCACTCGCGATTGATCTCCGGCACCTTGCCGCCCAGGAACTTGAACTGCATGGACGTGTTCGGGGTCAGCCAGATCGCCGAGCGACCGTCGCCGACTGATGGTGAGTCCTTCCAGGACATCAGGAACGACTCGTTGCGACTCAGCTTCTGGACGATCACGATCTGCAGGTGGGTCAGCAGACGGTCGTCGAAGTGGATCGACGTGCTGTCGTAGACGAGCGTGCCCATGGTGTGCTCCTGTCAGCCTGGGGGATGCGTCCAACGATACGGACCGTCGCCGGGAACGCCCAGGGCTTGTGCTGGGTGCGCTGAGCAGTCAGTCGGCCTCGACGCTGCTCGTGCGGTGCGGCACGCCGACCGGCTTCGACTCGCTGGAGCCCCGCTGGCGCAGGTAGATGGAGAACACCACCATCGCCCCGACCGCGAGGAACTCGGACTGCCAGTTCTGCAGTGATCGATTCCAGAAGTCGGCCGACACCACGTACTCGACCCAGGTCGCGGGAGGCTGGCCGTGCTGCGCACCCTCCTCGTTCGCGACCACACGCCCAGCGATGGACTGCGCCAGCCAGGAGGCCAGGAAGACGCCGCCCATGACGAGCAGCAGGGAGTTCGAGTAGACCCACAGCCTGATCCCTCGACTCTTCGCCCACTTCGGCGAGTCGGCTCGGGCGTGTCGGCCGACGGACTGCTCCGCGTCGGTGCCGACGCCCTCATCACCCGGCTGCTTCGATTCCGGCGATCCGCGCTGCACGAGCCAGATCGTCGCGAGGATGAAGAGGAAGAACTGCAGGAACTCGGACTGCCAGTTCTCGGCGACGTCCACGATGAAGTCCGAGGAGGACACGTACTCGAGATACCCGACCTTCGCGTCCCCGTGCTGCGCCTGCTGCTCGTTCAGGTATGCGTGACCCGCGATCGACTGACCCAGGAGCGCCAGGACGAAGATCACGAGGAAGGCGAGGCTGAGCCCCGCATCGCGGATGCCGCGCCGCATGGTCAGCGCCCCACCAGAGGCAGGATCAGCATGGCCGCGAGACCGGAGCCGATGAGCAGCGTCCAGGCCCAGAACACCACCCTGGGCCCCGACACAGCGGTCCTCGTGCGCTCGCTCATCGCCTCGCCTTCCCGTTCATCGCTCCGCGTCCTAGAACGCGGGCGTGCCTCCGGCGATCGTGATCGTAGCCCCGCTCGTGTAGCTCGACTCCGGGCTGACCAGGTGCACGTACGCGGCGCCCAGCTCAGCGGGCTGTCCCGGTCGCCCGTACGGGGCCTGCTCCCCGAAGTGCGCCACGGTCTCGCCGTCAGATGAGGCTGGCTGCAGTGGCGTCCAGATCGGGCCCGGCGCGATCGAGTTGACTCGGATGCCCTTCGGCGCGAGCTGCTGCGCCAGTCCAGCGGTGAAGACGCCGATCGCGCCCTTCGTGAGTGCGTAGTCGAGCTTGTCAGGCGACGGCTCGGCGCCCTGGATGGAGCCGGTCGTGACGATGGATGAGCCCGGTTCGAGGTGCGGGAGCGCCGCCTGCGTCAGCCAGAACAGCGAGTAGACGTTGGTCTTCATCGTCTGGTCGATGCTCTCGGTGGTCATGGTGGTGATGTCGCCGTTGCTCTCCTGGTGGCCGGCGACCATCACGAGCGTGTCGAGCCCGCCGAGCTCCGCGACGGCGCGTTCGACGAGGTCACGGCAGAACTGCTCGTCGCTGATGTCGCCCGGCAGGAGCACGACCTTCCGCCCCTCGCGGACGAGCAGGTCGCGCACTTCCTCCGCATCCGCCTGCTCGCTGGGGAGATAGTTCAGGGCGAGGTCGGCGCCTTCTCGGCTCAGGGCGATCGCTGCCGCTCGGCCGATGCCCGAGTCGCCGCCCGTGACGATGCCGCGGAACCCCTTCAGCCGACCGAGGCCGACGTAGCTCTCCTCGCCATGGTCTGGTCTGGGGGTCATCTTCCGCGCCAGGCCGGGGAGCTGCTGCTCTTGTTCGGGGAACGGCGGCTTCGGGTAGAGGTCGAGCGGGTTCTTCTTCTCGTAGTGGCTCATGCCCGCGACGCTAATTTCGGGCAGGGCGTGCCGACAACCGCTTGACCTCCCAGCTTTCGCCCGCCGTGGCACCGGCGAGGGTCCACGTCAAGGTCTCGCGGCGCGTGGGCGCATTCGTGACACTGATTCGGAGTCGACCGATGGGTCGCGCGTGACGGCGAGGAGATTCCAGTGGGGAGCACGGGCCGCACGCACCTGCCACAGGAGCAGCGGGAGGCGCTGAGGGCCGCGGTTCGCTGGGAGTGGGCGACCATCGCCTTCACGGCCTGCACCATCACGCTCGTCGCGTTCGTCGTGGGCAACTCGCAGGCGATGAAGACCGCCTGGATCGAGGACATGCTCTCCCTCATCCCGCAGTTCGCGTTTCTGATCGCGCTCGTGTTCATCCGGCGCAAGCCGACCCGCACCTTCCCGTTCGGGCTGCATCGGGCAATGGGCATCGGGCATCTCGTCGCCGGTGTCGCTCTCCTTGCCGTCGGCGGCCACCTCGCGGTGGAGTCCGTCCTGGGGTTGGTGAACGCCGAGCATCCCACCATCGGCAGCGTCCAGCTCTTCGGGACCGTCATCTGGCAGGGGTGGCTCATGGTCGCCGTCATGGCGGTCATCGTCGTCGGACCGCTCGTCTACGGTCGCGCGAAGGCCAGGCTCGCCCCGAATCTCCACAACAAGCTGCTCGCGGCGGACGCCGACATGGCGAAAGCCGACTGGCAGACGAACGCCGCGTCGATCCTGGGCGTGCTCGGCATCGGGGTCGGACTCTGGTGGCTCGACGGCGTCGCGGCGCTCTTCATCTCCGCAGGGATCGTCTGGGACGGGGTGAAGAACACCCGTTCCTCGGTGCGCGACCTCCTCGACGAGCAGGCGCGCACCCACGACGATCAGGAACCGCATCCGCTCATGAAGCGGGTGATCCTGCGCCTCCAGGACGAGACGTGGGTCGACGACGTCGGCGTTCGGATGCGCGACCAGGGTCAGGTGTTCCACGTGGAGGCCTTTGTCGTGCCCGTCGATCGTCGTCCCCCGACCGTGGATGCGCTGCAGGACGTCGCACGGGATCTCGCGCGACTCGACTGGAAGATGCAGGACGTGGTGCTGGTTCCCGTCGCGAGCATCCCGGACGGGGCGCAGACGCTGGCGTCCATCCGCGGGTTCAAGCAGACCTGACGCGGGCGCGCCGCTGCATCCTCACCACCATGAGATGTTCAAGGGGACGTCGGTACCCTCTCCTCATGTCGAACGGCACCCCGGGCATCCCCGCGCGCACGGCCCAGCCCGTCTCGCCGGCGCGCGTCGCGGTGGTCGGGCAGGCCGGCCGGGATCTTGTGCTGCGCGTTGCGGGGATCCCGGACGCGGGGGCGAGTGCCGTGGTCAGCGAACGCATCGAACGTCTGGGCGGAAAGGGCGCGAACATCGCCGTCGGGATCCGCCAGCTCGATCCCACCGCGCGGGTCTCGCTTGTCGCTGTCCTCGGCGACGACGGTGCCGGCGAGGAGATGCTGGGCGACGCCGCCCGCCAGGGGCTCGACACGGGACACGTCGTCAGACGCGGGGTGACGGCGCTGCTCACGGATGTCGTCGCCGATGGCGGCGTGCGCCGACTGCTCGAGCACATCCCGGAGCAGGCGCTCCTCACCCCTGACGACGTCCGCGCCGCGACAGCCCTGACGACAGCGGACGCCGTCGTCCTGCAGCTGCAGCAGCCCTTCGACACGCTGCTCGTCGCTGCGCAGCTCACGAGGCAGCGGCCCGCGAACGGTGCCCCGAGAGCGCTGCTGGTCCTCGACGGAGCCGTCGACGCGACCGAGGACAGGGCCGGACGAGACGAGCTTGTCGGATTCGCCGATGTGGTGCGCGCGAACGCGAGAGAGGCGTCGATGCTGTCCGGGTCCGAGGTCAGGAACCGAGAAGACGCGCTCCGCACAGCCGAGACGCTCCTCGACCTCGGCCCCCGCGTCGTCGCGCTCACGGTCGACGATGCTGAGCTCATCGCCTGGCCTGGTGACCACGTGTTCCTGCCGCACGAGCGCACCCGAACGGTCGACCCCACCGACGCGTTCGTCGCGGCGCTCACGACCGCACTGCTCTCTGGAGCGAGCCCCCGCGAGGCAGGGCAGCGCGCGACGCAGGCCGCCGGCGCGAGCGTGCAACGCCTTGGCGGGCACCCCAGGCTCCGACGGCTCTCTCCCGACAGAAAGGGCAGCATGCTCCCCTCTACCGACCTCCCCTCGACCGACGGCGAGACGCTCGCGTGACCGGCGCGATCCCCTTCGATGTCGCACCGTGGAGCATCGGCTTCACCGGGCTCGACCTCGACGCACCCCAGCTCGCGCATCTCGAGTCGGTGTTCGCCCTCTCCAACGGCCATATCGGCTGGAGAGCGAACTTCGACGAGGGCGACCCGCACGAGGTGCTCGGCACCTACCTGAACGGCGTCTTCGAGGACCACCCGATGCCCTACGCCGAGGACGGCTACGGGTATCCGGACACGGGGCAGAGCGTCGTGAACGTGCAGAACGGGCAGGTGCTCCGCCTGCTCGTCGGCGATGAGCCGCTGGATCTCCGCCGGGGCACGGTCGTACGCCACGAGCAGCGCCTCGACTTCCGCGCAGGTACGCTGCGGCGCGATCTCGAATGGACGTCTCCCGCTGGGCGCACGGTGCGGGTCACCAGCATCCGCCTCGTCTCGCTCACCCATCGCTCGCTCGCGGCCGTGCACTACGAGGTCGAGGCGCTCGGCGATGGCGTGCACGTGAGCGTGCAGTCCGAGGTCGTCGCCAACGAGGACATGCCTGAGGTGCACCCAGACCAGCGGGTCAACGACCAGCTCGACGAGCCGTTCGAGGGCCTCGGACACTTCTCGCTGGGAAGCGCGGCCACGCTCGTGCACCGCACCCTGAGGAGCGGCATCAGCATCGCCGTCGCCATGGACAACGTGGTGGCGGGCACCTGCGCGACGCCCCCGAGCGTCGAGACCGAGACATCCCGCGACCTGGCGCGCACGACCGTGAGCGTGGAGCTGAAAGCCGGGGAGACCCTCGAGATCACGAAGTACGTCGGCCACGAGTTCTCGTCGACGCTCTCCCCGGAGGCGCTGCGCGACCGGGCGGAGGGCGCCGTCGACGACGCGAGACGGGACGGCTGGGAGCGGGTGCTCGCGGACCAGCGCGCGGACCTCGACGAGTTCTGGGCGTGCGCGGACGTGGAGATCGACGGATCGCCGCGACTGCAGCAGGCGACCCGCTTCGCGCTCTTCCACGTCTACCAGTCGGCAGCCCGGCTCGAGGCGCGTTCGGTGCCGGGCAAGGGCCTCACCGGCGCCGGCTACCTTGGTCACACGTTCTGGGACTTCGAGAGCTACGTGCTGCCGCTCCTCTCGGCGACGGTGCCGGCTGCCGCCGAGCAGGCGCTGCGCTGGCGGCACTCCACCCTCGAGTACGCCCGCGAGCGCGCGAAGCTCCTCAAGCTCGAGGGGGCCGCGTTCGCGTGGCGCACGATCGACGGCCGGGAGAGCTCCGGGTACTGGCCTGCGAGCACGGCCGCGTTCCACGTCAACGCGGACATCGCCGCGGCCATGGTTCACCACATCCGCACGACGGGTGACGAGCGCTTCGAGCGGGAGGTCGCCGTCGACGTGCTCGTCGAGACCGCCCGGCTCTGGTGCTCGCTCGGTCGATGGGACCCGGACGGGGGCCTGCACTTCGACGGGGTGACCGGTCCGGACGAGTACTCGGCGCTGGTCGACGACAACACGTACACGAACCTCATGGCGCGCCTGAACCTGCGCGCCGCGGCGTCCGTCGCGGAGCGACACCACGCCGAGGCGGGCGCGCTCGGCGTCGATGACGACGAGATCAGACGGTGGATGCGCGCCGCTGACGCCGTCGTGGTGCCCTTCGACGAGCGCCGCGGCGTCTACGCGCACGCGGCCGGGTCGACGGACCTCGCGCTGTGGGACTTCGCTGCCACCTCCGCCAGCCAGTACCCCCTGCAGGAGCACTTCCCGTACTTCCACCTGTACCGCAAGCAGGTGATCAAGCAGGCCGACCTGGTACTCGCCCTCTACTTCGCGCACGAGGCCTTCACCTTCGAGGACAAGAAGCGGGCCTTCGAGTACTCGGAGGCGCTGACGGTGCGCGACTCGTCGCTGTCCGCCTCCGTGCAGTCGATCCTCGCGGCCGAGGTCGGGCACCTGCAGCTCGCCGCCGACTACCTGGCCGAGGCTGCCACGCTGGACCTCGATGACCTCCGCGACAACACCTCGCAGGGGCTGCACATGGCGTCGCTCGCCGGCATCTGGACGGCCGTCACGGCTGGTCTCGGCGGCTTGCGCGAAAGCGACAGGGGGCTCCGATTCGCGCCTCGCCTCCCGGATCAGCTGACACGCATCCGCTTCGGGATGCTCGTGCAGGGTCGACGGCTGCACGTCGAGATCAGGCCAGAGGCGACCGTCTACCAGCTCAGTGCCGGCGAGCCCCTCCTGATCCGCCACTTCGACGAGGAGTTGGAACTGCGGGCGGGGGACCCGGTGAGCGCATCCACTCCCCCGCTGACCAACCCGGGCACCGCCCCGGCGCAGCCGAAGCACCGGGCGCCGAGACCCTTCGCTGAGGCCATGCGGGAGGAGTGACTACCGCCGGTAGCTCGGCTTCGGCAAGTCGACGCGGTCCGGGTTCCGGAGCACCCACGTCACGGCGAGCTCCGTGAGCGTGTCGACGGCCGGCTCGTCGAAGGATCCGCCGGCGAGCCGATCGACTGCCTGGTCGACGCTCACCAGCTCCTCCTCCTCGAGCGGTGCCCCCGTGCGCACGTGCGCACGGTACGCCTGGAGCATCTTGTCGAAGTCCCTGTCCCAGTTGCCGCCGCCGTTGCCGTTGCCGAGGATCTCGTTGCCGACGCGACCCGCGATGCGCACGACCTCGCCCTGCACGCTCTCGGCGGCGCCACCCCCTGGCACCAGCATCTTCCACAGCTCGCTGTACTGCGCCTTCCATCCCTCAGCGGTGACGGTGATGGGCTCGCCTTGCGCGAGGACCCTCGGCGGCACCGTCGGTTCCACGCCGAGCAGCTCGAACAGCTCGAACAGCTCGAACAGCTCGAACAGCTCGAACAAAATCGCGAGATTCTCCTCCGAGCCGTTCCCCTTCGCAATGAACCCCTGCAGCTGCGACATGGTCTGGCGCAGGTACTTGGGGGTGTCCCCGGAGACCGTCGCACCACGGGCGACGAGGATCCGCGCCACCTCGATCGCGCGAGGCGCCTGGTAGTCGTTCATCCTCGTCATCGCGCGGTCGAGCGCCGTCTCACCGCGACGCCCGAAGTTCACCAGCGGGTCCGCGCCCGCATCCAGGAGCAGGTTGAGGCCATCGATGTTCATGTACTCGGCCGCAGACGCCAGCGGAGAGGAGTGGCCCGTGATGTTGGGATCGGCGCCATGCTCGAGCAGCGCGGCCACGACGTCGAGCTTCGCCTTCCACATCGAATGGTGGGTCAGCGCGGTGTTGCCGAAGCGGTCGACGGCGTCCACCTCCGCGCCGTGCTCGATCAGCCAGCGGATGCCAGCCGCGTCCAGCCGGTCGCTCATGAGCGCGGACTCCTTGTTGAAGTCACGGCCGAGGGCGGTCGTCTCGACCTTCTCGAAGATCTCCTCGAGCTCGGCGACCGTGTAGGTCTCGCCCCGCCTGAATTCCTTTGGCAGGGTGATGCGCTTCTTCGGCAACGTCGTCTCCTCCGGTCGGTTCGCTCTCGTTTTCGAGCGAATTCCCCAAGGGTGATCGAACCCCCTGAGCGGTTCGTGCACGTCGTCAATGTGGGTCAACAGCGAACCTCGTACACATCCCGTTTGCCTTCACGGCGCAGTATGGTCGCCGCATCCCCCCGCCGCAGGCCGCGGCGGGTGGATGCGCGGCATCTGAACCTCGGAGGAACGCATGGCCATCGAACAACCCCAGGACCTGCGCGAGTACATCGAGCACCTGCGCACGCTCGGCTACTCGGTGCGCTACGGCCACACGAACGACCCGGATCTCATCGACCCGCAGGGCAACCCGGTGTACACGTGGCAAGAGGGGTACCCGTACGAGGAGCGCCTCAGCCGCGACGAGTATGAGAGCGAGAAGTACCGCCTGCAGGTCGAGCTGCTGAAGTGCCAGTACTGGATGGAGGACAACGACCAGCGCGCCGTGATCCTCTTCGAGGGGCGAGACGCGGCAGGCAAGGGCGGCACCATCAAGCGCTTCACGGAGCACCTCAACCCGCGCAAGGCGCGCGTCGTGGCTCTCGCGAAGCCGAGCGACCGCGAGCGCGGCCAGTGGTTCTTCCAGCGCTACATCCAGCACCTCCCCACCGACGGGGAACTCGTCATGTTCGACCGCTCCTGGTACAACCGTTCAGGCGTGGAACGCGTGATGGGCTTCTGCACCGACGACGAGTACACGCAGTTCATGCAGCAGGCGCCGGCGTTCGAGAAGATGCTCGTCGACTCGGGCATCCACGTCACGAAGTTCTGGTTCTCGGTGTCGCGCACCGAGCAGCGCACGCGCTTCGCGATCCGCCAGCTCGACCCGGTGCGCCGCTGGAAGCTCTCCCCAATGGACCTCGCCTCGCTCGACCGTTGGGAGGACTACACGGCGGCGAAGGAGGAGACGTTCCGCCTCACCGACAAGAAGCACGCGCCGTGGACGATCATCCGCTCCAACGACAAGAAGCGCGCCCGACTCAACGCCATGCGATTCTGGCTCGGGCAGTTCGAGTACGAGGGAAAGGATCACGACGTCGTCACGAAGCCGGACCCGCTGCTCGTGATGCGCGGCAAGCAGGAGACCGCCGACGAGTAGGCGCGGCGTCACGGCCTAGGATCCGACCATGCGCCACGCAGACTTCATCGACACGACCGAGGACGCAGCGAACGGGTTCGCGCTCCTCCTCGAGTCTGCGGACCACACCACCCCCGTCTCCTCGTGCCCCGGCTGGTCGCTCGTCGAGCTGGCGGTCCACCTCGGCGGCGTGCACCGGTGGGCGTGTGCTCAGCTGCTCGGCGGTGGGCAGCAGCTCGACAGTCAGAAGCCGGATGCGCCGCTCGCCGACCGGGACGCGCTCGTCGCGTGGTTCCGCGGGGGCGCCGCGGACCTCGTGGCGACGCTGCGCGAGCTGCCGGAGGACGCGCCATGCTGGGCCCTCTACCCTCCTGCGCGTGCCTCGACGTGGGCGAGACGACAGGCGCTCGAGACGGCCCTGCACCTGTGGGACGCGAGCGACAGCCTCGGCCTCGCGGTGCCGATCCGCCCAGATCTCGCCGCCGCCGGTGTCGCGGAGGTCGCCGAGGACATGTACCCGCGGCAGGTCGCGCTCGGACGGATGCCGTCGCTCGAGGAGCGCGTCGACCTGCGGATGCTGGACCGGCTCGAACGCCCAGGCGACGGCGGCAGCTTCGGCCTGCGCGTCCGGCTCGGCCCCGTCGACGAGACACCGGCGGGCACCGCGAACACCCTCGGTGGCGCGAGACCGGCCGACGCGACGCTCGAGCTCACGGCCGAGGCCGCGCTGCTCCTCCTCTGGAAGCGCCGCGACCTCGCGGCGGTGGATGCACGGGTCACCGGCTCCCGAGAGGTGCTCGAGCGTGTGCTCGGCAACCCGTTGGCCCCGTGAGCGCAGGAGAGCAAGCCCCTAGACGCTGAGCGTCGCCGCGAACGGGTCTCGCGTGTGGTCGACGAGCGGGACCGGATCGACCGTGCTCTCGATGACCACGACCTCCCCGGCGGCCGCCGATTCCTCGATGGCGAGCATGATGTCGAGCACGTGCAGCGCCAGGTCCCCGGTCGCGACGTGCGGGAGCCCCTCCCGGATGCCCCGCGCCATGTCGAGCGCACCGTAGCCGCGGCCCGTGACCGTGCCCTCCTCCGGGTAGTCCTCCCAGGTCGGTTCGAGCACCTCCGCGTACTCCTGCGGGTGCCTGGCGACCCTCGTGCCCCCATCGGCGTGGTTCGGGTCCGGGGTCAGGAGCATCCCACCCGCCCCGATGATCTCGACCGTGCCCATCTCGGCGAGCGGGGAGTCGTTGCTGAAGGTGAGCTGCGCGCTCGCCCCGCTCTCGAACGTCACCAGCGCATCCACGTGCGTCAGCACCGAGACGGGGAACGACTGCCCGGTGAGCGGGCCGAGCTTGACGGTGCGCGTCTCCTTGGCCGTCGATCCCGTCGCGTAGACCTTGCGGACAGGGCCGAAGGCGCTCACGAGCGTCGTCACGTAGTACGGCCCCATGTCGAGCAGGGGGCCGCCTCCTCGGGCGAACAGGAAGGCCGGGTTCGGGTGGAAGAGGTCGGGGCCCGAGTAGCGCATCATGGTGCGCGCTGTGAGCGGGGTGCCGATGGCACCCGCCGCGAGGTGCCGCAGGGCGGTCTGGATGCCCGGGTTCAGCACCGTGTCGGGCGCCACTCCCACGCGCAGGCCGGCCGCGTCGGCGGCCACGAGGAGGGCCTTCGCCTCCTCCCGGTTGATGCCGATGGGCTTCTCGATCCACACGTGCTTGCCCGCCGCGATCGCGTCGAGGGCAACCGGCACGTGCGCCGCGGGGATGGTGAGGTTGATGACGATCTCGACTTCCTCGTTCGCGAGGACCGACGCCGGCGAGTCGGAGAAGGGAACGCCGTAGGTCTGCGCCTTCTCGGCGGCGAGCGCCTCGTTGAGGTCACCGAGCGCGACGACTCGCACGTCGGGGAAGCGCACGAGATTGACGAGATACGCGTCGCTGATCATGCCAGTGCCGATGATGCCGATGCCCACGGGTCCGCGCTTGGCACCCGGCGCTGATGTGGATGCTGCAGCGGCTGCTGCTGCCTGCGGGAGGCTCATGCGCGGTTCTCCAGGTAGTCGAAGCTGGCGGCGATCGCGGCGAAGATGTCGCCGTCGAAGTGGTCGAACTCGATGACGGCGAACTCCGCCGACGGGGCGGCGTCGAGGGCCGCACCGAGCGGGATGACGCCCTGGCCGGCCGGAACCTGGCCGAGACCGGACGGGTCGAAGGGGGCATCCGTCAGGAACGGGTTCTCGACCTGGGGGCCGTCCTTGATGTGGAGCGCCTTGACGCGGTCGCCGAGGCGAGCGAGCAGAGCGGGAGCCTCCACGCCGCCGATGTGCGCCCAGTAGACGTCGATCTCGAGCACCACCTCGTCGTCGAGAAGCCCAGCGAAGTACTCGAGGGCCGGGACGCCGTCGATGCGGTTGCTGAGCTCCCACGCATGGTTGTGATAGCCGACGCGGAGGCCATGCTCGGCAGCGGCCTTCGAAGCCTCGTTGAGCGCCGCGGCCGTCGCCTCCACAGCCTCGCGAGTCGACCAGTCGAAGACGGCGGGATCGATGACGTACCGCATGCCGAGCTTCTTCGCCGCCTCGAACGTGGTCGCGTGGCCCGGCACCGGCGTCGTCACGCCGTCTCGCATGACCTCGTTCGCGACGAGCATGGCGTGCCCCGTCGGGGCGGCGATGCCGTGCAGCTCGAAGGCCGCGGCGAGCTCCTCGGCGCGGTCGACGAACGCGAACGCCTCGACGTTGCGCACCCCGATCTCGGCGAGTCTCGCGAGGGTGCCGTCGAGGTCGGCCTCGAGGTGCGAGTTGATGCTGTAGAGCTGCAGCGACGTCGCCGGGCGCTGCGATTCCTGTGGGGTGCCGGGTGCTGCTGGTCGGGTGGTGGGCACGTTGACTCCTGTGTCGGTGGGCGCCCGCCGCGTCGCGGTTCGCTCTCACTGGAGACGCTACAAGAAAATTGCCAATTGGCAACTTTCTTTCTCGGCTCAGCCGGTTCGGCCGAGCCTCTCGAGCAACCCCAGCGTGCCCGCGACGTCGACGCTCGGGTCCAGGAGCCAGCGAACCTGCAGCCCGTCGGATGCGGCCATGATCAGGTCGACGAGCATGGCCGCGTCCGCGCGGCGCTCCTCGGGCAGCGCCGCGAGCTGGCCGCCGACCTCGGCCGCCAGCTCGACCCTCGCCCGGGCGAACCGAGCCGTGAAGAACGAACGAGCAGGACCATCCCCAGCCTCGACCGACTTCGCGAGCATCTCCGTGAACAGCGAGACCATGCCGGGGAACCGCACGTTGAACTCGGCGCTCAGGCGCATCCGCTCCACGAGCGAGACGGAATCCGGCATGCGCTCGTCGTTGACGCGGTCGTGCTCGCGGATGACCTCGACGAGCAGCCCCTCTCGGGAGCCGAAGTAGTGCGTCAGCATGCCGTGAGAGACCCCGATGGACTCGCCGATCGCGCGCAGCGAGGCCCCGCTCGCGCCCGTCTCGCGGAGCGTCTCGTACGCCACCGCCAAGATCTCGCGCTTGCGCTCGACACCCTTCGCGTACCGACCCCGCGCTCCGTCTGCTGCCACGCCCAGCATCGTAGCCGGGAGGTGGCAGGGCTGGCGGGAACAAGCCGGACGCACTGACCCCATGGTCCAGACCGATAAGACCTGCTGCCTGATCGGGGTTTTCTCAGCCACTGAGGGCTCGGCGAGCCGAAATGTCGGTGGTGCGGTCCAAGATTCGGGTATGAACTCGTACGACGGTGAACCACTGAAGGTCTTGGGGCTTGATCCTCACGACCCGGTGTCGGTGTTGGCGTGGCGGAAGTTCTTGCTGGATTGGGATGCGGATCTGGCGGTCATGGCGGCCGCTGTGGCCGCGGATCAGGTGCGGGTGCGTGCGAAGTTGGCGGAGATGGCGTCGGTTCTGGATGAGCTTGATGGCACCGAGGAGCATGCCATGCACGTGCAGTCGCTCGCGGCGGAGATCGCGTTGATCGAGCAAATCGGGCAAGCGGCGGCTGAGGGGGCTTTGTCGGATGCTGGGATCGCGGTGCGCGAGTTCCCTGGCTTCGTGGACGCGCTCGGGGAAGGCAAGCTCAACGAGGAGCAGCTTCGGGTCCTCACGGGTGCTGGCTTGTCGGTGTCGCATGCGGACGCGGCTGAGCAGTCCGCGCGACGGGGTGAGTTCGTGCGGGTGATGCTCGCCGAGCTGGATTCGCGGGTGTTGCCGCCGAAGGCATTGCGGATGGCCGCGGCCCGCGTCGCGGAGTCGCTGACGGAGGAGTCCGTCTCCGAGCGGCACGAACGGGCGCGGAAGACGCGGTACGTGTCGGTGACGGCGACGGAGAACGGCATGTGCATGCTGCGTGCCCGGCTCCCGCTGATCGAGGGCAAAGCCATCGCGGACCGGCTGCGGAAGCAGGGCAAGGCGCTCATCAGGGCACGACCGAAGCCCGACCAGGCACGGCGAGCGCCAGAGGCTTCAGACGCTCCGGACGCACAAGAGGCTTCGGGCGTGCCGGACTCTTCAGATGGGCCGAATGTTTCAGACGCGCCGGATGAGCGCACCATGGACGAGGTCAAGGCCGACCTGTTCACGGACATGCTCCTGACCGCCGACCCGATGTCCTGCGCGGCGGCGGCAGGTATCCAGGCGAACGTGCAGTTCACGATCCCGATCCTCACCGCCCTCACCAAGCTGGGCGGGAACGGTGCTGTCAGCGGCACAGGCAGCGGACCAGGCAGCGGCCGAGGCCCAGGCCCAGGCCCACGCGTTCGTGGTGGTGGTGCGGCGAGCTGTGTTGCTGGCGCGGCCCGTCTCACCCCGGCTCCGGCGCTGCTCGATGGCATGATCCCGGTGCCCTTCGAGGAAGCGATCCGCCTCGCCGGCACCGCAACCTCGTTCGTGCGCATCCTCACCCACCCCATCACCGGCACCGTCACGGCCGTCGACACCTACCGACCCAGCGCAGCCATGCGCGCCTTCCTCGCTGCCCGCGACATTCACTGCCGCTGGCCCGGTTGCCGACAGCCCGCGACCCGATGCGACCTCGACCACACCCACGCCTGGGAACACGGCGGCAAAACCACCCTCGAGAACCTGTGCGGCTTCTGTAAACACCACCACGTCATGAAACACGCCACCGCCTGGACCGCCACCCAACTAGACGGCGGCGTCATGCAACTGCGCACCCCCAGCGGCAAGATCCTCACAGACAGACCCGAACACCACGACGTCTACTTCACACGCAACGACGAATACGAGACACCTGCGGCACCGCCCCAAGACTCTGTTGCGGAGACCGAGCGCACCCGAGCCCCAGAACCCAACGATGTTCCCGGCGACCCGCCACCGTTCTGAGAGACACAACGAGGTACTTGCCACGCTCACCGCTGAGCCGAACGCGCCGAACGCGCCGCACACGTACGCACAACATGCCACGGACCCTTCCGGTGCGGGTGGCAGTACAGCGGGCACTTCCGGTGCGGGTCCGGTGCCGTTGCCCGTGCCGGTTCAGCGGCTCTCTAGATCTCGTCGACGGGGCGAGCCTCGTGATGGCGGGCGCCGTGCGTGCGCCGGTCCTCTTTCATCGCAGCCTCGGCGAGGTGACGCCGGCCTGCGACGAGCTGCTCCCTGACGTCGCGTTCTGCCGCCCGGAACGGCTCCCAGTAGGTGTCGTCGTAATCCTCGACGATCTGGAACGTCCACCGCCCTTCGATCACGTTGCGGCCGACCAGCTCCGAGTCGAGCCGGTCGGCGAGCTCAGCGTGCCCCGCGTCCCGCAGGGCATCGGATGCCTCACCCAACGCCAGGTCGGCAGCCCCCGTCAACCGGTGGAAGCTGTACAGCAGCCCGCGCGCCTGGTCGACCATCTCGAGCGCCTCAGTGAGCTTCCCCACGGCAGCGACGGTCGCCTCGGCGACGCCTTCCGGCGGCAGATGCTCGGCGCTTCGGCGCTCCCGCTGATCGTCGTCGGCCCCGGGCGCTCGCGTGTTCTCGTCGCTCATGGTGCGATTGTGGCGGCCGAGCCTGAGCGATCCGTGGACCCCCGCGCGGGACAGGGTCCACACCTCCGGATTGGACCTCAAGTCCAACTGCGAGCGATTGGCACGAGCGCTCCCCGCCACCACACCCCTACGGTTGCCGCACGCGCCTCGTTCGCGCCGCATCCCCTCCGAAAGGATCCACCCGTGACCACCTCGCGCCCCTTCGCCCAAATCGACGTCTTCTCCGAGACCCCCTACCTCGGCAACCCCGTCGCGGTCATCCTCGACGGCGAAGGGCTCACGGGCGACGACATGCAGCGCATCGCACGATGGACGAACCTCTCCGAGACGACGTTCGTGCTGCCCACCACCGACGACGCGGCCGACTACCGACTGCGAATCTTCACGCCTGGCGGCGAGCTGCCGTTCGCCGGGCACCCGACGCTCGGCTCGGCGCACGCCTGGCTCGAGAACGGCGGTACCCCGAAGAAGGGCGGGCGCATCATCCAGGAGTGCGGCGCCGGACTCGTGGAGGTGCGCGTCGATGCGGGGCGCGTGTGGTTCGCGGCCCCGCCGACCCTCCGCAGCGGTCCGCTCGAGCCGGAGCTCCTCGCGCGCATCATCGAGGCGTATGGCATCACCAAGGAACAGGTCGTCGCCCACCAGTGGATCGACAACGGGCCCGGGTGGGCGGTCGTGCAGCTCGCATCCGCGCACGAGGTGCTCGATCTCGACCCCGACTTCTCGTTGCTGCCCGACGACATGGTCGGCGCCGTCGGCGCGTACCCGGCCGGGGCGGCGCACGCGTTCGAGCTGCGCAGCTTCGCGCCGCGCATCGGCGTCGACGAGGATCCGGTCTGCGGCAGCATGAACGCCTCGACGGCCCAGTGGATGCACCGCACGGGCGCCGCACCGGGCTCGAGCTGGCGGGTATCCCAGGGCGCGCGCCTTGGCCGCGCCGGCGACATCACCGTGACCGTCGACGACTCCGGCGCCGTCTGGGTTGGCGGCGCCACGACCACCCTCTTCACGGGAACCGCGCTCGCGTAACCGCTGCCGCTGCGCCTCGCGGCTGCCACGGCCCAGAGCGGACTTATGGTCGTCAAACCCGCTCCTTAGCGACCACAAGTCCGCCCTGGATGGCGGCCCACGCTAGGGTGGCCGGCCCGTGGAGTCAGCGCGGCGCAGCGCCCCGGCTCAGCCCTAGGGCGCCTTGCAGAGGCAGAACGGGTGGCCCGCGGGGTCGGCGTAGACCACGAACTCGTCGGGATTGCCGGGTTTGTCGCTTGCCTTGAGGAGACGGCCTCCGAGCTCGAGCACTCTCCTGTGCCCCTCGTCGAGGTCGTCGATGTAGAGGTCCAGATGGATCTGCTGCGGGGGTTGCCCGTCAGGCCACCGCGGCGCCACGTGGTCGGGAGCGAGCTGGATGCCGAGCCTCCACTCGCCGTCGGCGTAGACACTGTGCCAGTCGTCCTCCTTCTCGACCGTGCCCTCGAGCAGGGACGCCCAGAAGGCACTCTCGGCCTCGATGTCAGCGGCGTCGAACACGACGATCGTGCGGCGAATCTTCATGGCCCCTCCATGGGTGTCAGCCTGTGGAACACGCTCACGCTACGGAAGGACACTGACCGGCATCTGCCAGACGACCCGCACGCTCAGCGTCGGCCTCCCTTCCAGTGGCGGGGCCGCGTGAGCGAGTCCGGAAGCTGGGTCGTTGCGTCACCGAACGCCGCCGCCAGCTGCGGTTGCGTGAGGTGCAGTACGTGGCGCAGGTCGGCACCGTGCAGCTCGGCGTCCCGCAGGTCGGCGCCGAGGAGGTCGGCCCATCGCAGGTCCGCGCCGCGCAGCTTCGCCGCGATGAGCAGCGCCCCGCGTAGCTCGACGGCGCGCAGGTCGCCTCCGGAGAAATCGGTGCCGAGGTACACGCCGCGCGGCTCGACCCGCGACCAGGCCCCGGATGCGCGGCGTCGGGGCGCGTGCGCCCGTCGCACCTCGCGGCTCACGGCTCCCAGCAGTTCGCCCGCGGCGGGCCTGCTCGACTCGACCGCTGCTCGCAGCACCGCGACATCGGGTGACGCGGCTTGCGCATCCACACGATCGAACAGGGCGTCGATTCGGCGCAGCAGCGGCCGGTCGGCGGTGCGCCGCCTCGCTTCGGTCAGCAGCCACAGCACCTCGTGCAGTTGACGCACGAGTGGGAACACGGCGAACATCGCGTCGCGCAGCCCCTCACCCTCGCGCCAGTCGCCGCCGCCGAAGGTCTCCTGGGTGACCCGCTGTCCGGCGCCGTGGCATTCGAAGACGGTGCAGCCCCGGTACCCGCGTTCGAGGAGCACCGCGTGGATGCTGCAGCCGAGGTTCTCGTCGAGGTTGCGGCAGGGTTTGCCTGCTGGCTTCTCGTGGGCGAAGTCGTCGCCCCGAGAGAAGGCGAGGGCCGAGCAGCAGAGCGCCACGCAGCGCGCGCAGTCGCTCTGGAAGCGCGTGTCGTCTGCATCCGGGCCGCGCCCTGCGCCGGAGACGCCCCCGGCGGATCCTCCGGACCGAGGCCCGGCCGCTCGACCCGAAACGGGGTCGACGGTGAGCGGCATCGGCACGCTCGGCCGGTGCCGCAGCTGCTCGCCGGGGTCGCCTGGTGACATCGTGGCCACAGCCTACGTTCGCATCCGCATGACCCGGCTGAGCGCCTTTCACCCTGTGGATCACTCTGAGCGGGCACATGGCGCACTAGCCCGCGCAGTCAATGTTCGGCGCACCGAACATTGTTCTTCCCCAAGCCGTAGCGCTATGCTCTGGTCATGCTGACCCCCGTGCTGCATGCAGCCAGACGGAAGGCCACCCGCATCGTCGCGGCCGGCCTCGCACTCGTCACGCTCGCATCCCTCACCGCCTGCGCCCCCACTGCCGAGGACGACGACCGCCCCGTCGTCCTCACCACCTTCACGGTGCTCGCCGACATCGCCAGACAGGTCGCCGGCGACGAGCTCCGGGTCGAGTCGATCACCAAGGTCGGCGCGGAGATCCACGGCTACGAACCGACCCCCCTCGACGTCGCGAAGGCCTCCGAGGCCGACCTGATCCTCGACAACGGCATGAACCTCGAGGCGTGGTTCGAGCAGTTCGTCGCGAGCATGGATGTGCCGCACGTCGTCGTCAGCGACGGCGTCGAAGAGGTGCCGATCGCGGGTGACGCCTACGCGGGGCTCCCCAACCCGCACGCCTGGATGTCGCCCCTCAACGTGCAGCTCTACGTCGACAACATGGTCACGGCCTTCTCCGACCTCGCGCCAGCAAGCGCGAGCATCTTCCAGGAGAACGCCGCCGCCTACAAGGCCGAGCTGCAGGCCGTGCACGACGAGCTCATCGCCGCGATCGAACCGCTCCCCACCTCGCAGCGCGCACTCGTCACGTGCGAAGGAGCCTTCTCCTACCTCGCCCGCGATGCCGGGCTGCAGGAGGTCTACATCTGGCCCGTCAACGCGGAGCAGCAGGCCACGCCGCAGCAGATCGCGGGCGTCATCGACCACGTGCGCGACAACGACGTACCCGCCGTCTTCTGCGAGTCGACCGTCTCGGATGCACCCATGCGTCAGGTCGTGGACGCCACGGACGCCGAGTTCGGCGGCACGCTCTACGTCGACTCGCTGAGCGAGGAGGACGGCCCAGTGCCCAGCTACCTCGACCTCATCCGGCACGACGTCGACACGATCGTGGCCGGCCTCACCGGCGAGCAGGGAGGCACCTCGTGAGCCCAGCATCCAACGGCGCACCTGCCGGCACCACAACATCGCCCGCCATCGAGGTCGACGCCCTCACCGTGCACTACGGCGAGGTGCTCGCGCTCGACGGCGCCACCCTCGCCAGCTCGCCGGGGCGGGTGTGCGGCCTCATCGGCATGAACGGCTCCGGCAAGTCGACGCTCTTCAAGTCCATCATGGGCGTCGTCCGCCCCGATGCGGGCACCGTCCGCATCCTCGGCGGCACATCGGCGGATGCGCGCAAGCGGGGTAGCGTCAGCTACGTCCCGCAGAGCGAGCAGGTCGACTGGGACTTCCCGCTCTCGGTGCGCGATGTGGTCATGACGGGCCGCTACGGGCACCTCGGCATCACCAGGCGACCGAAGGCGCGCGACCACGCCGCCGTCGATGCGGCGCTCGAGCGCGTCGAGCTGAGTGACCTCGCGGGGCGCCAGATCGGGCAGCTCTCCGGCGGGCAGCGCAAGCGCGCTTTCGTCGCCCGCGGCATCGCCCAGGAGGCCCAGGTGCTGCTGCTCGACGAGCCCTTCGCCGGCGTGGATACGCGCTCCCAGGCGACCATGACGCGCCTCCTTCGCGAGCTCGCGGCGCAGGGCGTCTGCATCCTCATCGCCACCCACGACCTCGGCTCCCTGCCCGAACTCGCCGACGAGGCCGTGCTCTTCAACCGGCGCGTCCTCCTGCACGCGAGCCCGGAGGAGATCATCCGACCGGAGAACCTGGCCCTCGCCTTCGGCATCGACACCGGCAAGGGGGCAGCCGCATGAGCCCGGCATCCACCGCCAGAGTTGTGACGAAGTGCACCTTCCCGCCGCCGGGACAGCAACCATCCACAACTCTCGGCGACGGGCGAGGCGCGTGCGGCGCGCACGGCGAACGCCGCGAGCACCGCGAACCCCGACATGGAGACCGCGCATGAATCTCGTCGACCTCCTCCTCGAGCCGCTCGGCTACGAGTTCATGGTGCGGGCCCTCATCACGACCGTCATTACGGCCATCGTCTGCGCCCTCCTCAGCTGCTGGCTGGTCCTCATCGGCTGGTCTCTCATGGGCGACGCAGTCTCGCACGCCGTCCTCCCCGGCGTTGTGCTCGCCTACATCGTCGGAGCGCCGTTCGCGCTCGGGGCCCTCGTGTTCGGGCTGCTCGCCGTGGGCCTCATCGGCGTCATCCGGGACACGAGCAGGGTGAAGGAGGACGCGGCGATCGGCATCGTCTTCACGACCCTGTTCGCGTTCGGCCTCGTCCTCATCTCGGTCACCCCGAGCCAGACCGACCTCAGCCACATCCTCTTCGGTAACCTCCTCGGCGTGAGCAACACGGACCTCGTGCAGATCGGCATCCTCGCCGCCATCGTCGCGGTCGTGCTGCTCGTGAAGCGGCGCGACTTCACACTCGTCGCCTTCGACGCGACGCACGCCCACGCGATCGGCCTGAACCCGCGCCTCCTGCGCGGCGCGCTCCTCGGGCTCCTCGCGCTGACGGCCGTCGTCGCGCTGCAGACCGTCGGCGTCATCCTCGTCGTCGCGATGCTCATCATCCCGGGAGCCACCGCGACCGTGCTCACGCGCAGCTTCGCGCGGATGCTCGTCATCGCCCCGATCGTGTCGGTCGTCTGCTCGGCCATCGGCCTCTACGCCAGCTACTACCTCGACGCGGCGTCGGGCGGCATGATCGTGCTCGCGCAGGGCGTCGCGTTCCTGCTCGCCTACCTGCTCTCGCCAACGCAGGGGCTCGTCACGTCGCGCTTCGTCGCGCGACGCCGCGCGAAGGCCGCGTAGCGATCACGCTGTCAGGCTGACGTCACCCAGACCGCTCGGGCGGCCACTGGGCCCAGGGCGAACTGGGGCGCGATCGCGATGTCCGCGCCGGGGGCCGCATCCACGACGCTCAGCACCAGCGACTCGGAGTACGGGTCGCTTTCGCCGATCTCGAGTCGCGCCCCGACGGTGACCCCCTTCGCGGCGAAGTACTTGAGCAGCTCGGGGTCGGAGTCGGAGATGCGCTCCACGACAACGCGCGCGCCCACGTCGAGGCTGCTGAGCAGAACAGCCTGCGGGATGCTCACCTCTCCGGCTGCGGACGGGATCGGGTCGCCGTGCGGGTCGCGCTCCGGGTGCCCGAGCAGAGCGTCGATCCGCTCGACCATGAGGTCGGACACCGAATGCTCGAGGTTCTCGGCCTCGTCGTGCACCTCGTCCCACCCGTAGTGCAGCACCTCGACGAGAAACGTCTCGAGCAGCCGGTGCCTGCGAATCATGGCGAGCGCGTGCGCGCGACCCTCAGCCGTGAGCGAGATGCTGCCGTAGCGGGCATGCTCGAGGAGGCCCTGGTCGGCGAGTTTTCGGATGCCCTCGGACACGGTCGAGAGCCGGAGCTGCAGGCGTTCGGCGACGATCGTCGCCGTGACGGGCGCATCCGACCACTCCTGGAGACTCCAGACCACCTTGAGGTAGTTCTGCGCGCTCACCGAGAGTTCTGACACCGACATGCGGACAAGCCTACGGGGCAGGGTGCGCGGCGCGCGGATGCCCGGAACGCGGTCGTCGCGACGGCCGAGGGTCAGGCGCTCCAGCGGTCGCCGAAGCGGCTCTCGCCCGCGAGCATCGTCCACACCGTGGTGCTGAGCGGCGGGTACTCGGTCGCGATGCGGCGCATGAGCTGCGCGTCGTGAGCGCCGCTCTCCGGCGCCTCGTCGCCACCCCGCTCGAGCGCTTCGGCGCGCATGAGCAGCACGACCAGCTCGTCGACGGTCGGCAGCTCCTGCATGAAGCGCCACGGGTCCTCCCCGTTGCGGGCACGTGCGTAGATCATCGTCTCGCGCTCGTCCTGCGCTTCGGCGCGCAGGACCTCCAGGCTGGCTCGCCTGGTCAGTTCATAGCGCTCGGTTTCCACGCGACGAGCCTACGCGCCACCTCGTCATCCCACTGGGACTTGTGGAATGAGCAGCGTTGCCTGTGGACAGAGGTCCGCCAGGGGCGTCCGCGTGAGAGTCTTCTCACCTGCCAGGCTCTGGACTCCTGCGCCCCAGATAATCGATGGATGCGGGTGATGACGGCGGGCGAGGCGAGGCTGGAGGTGCGGCCGCGCTCTTCGGTGCGGGTGCGCATCCTCGCGTCGATCCTGCTCGTCACGATGCTCGGCATGGTCGTCGCGGGCGCCACGAGCTACGTCGCCGCCCGCGAGCGCGTGCTCACGGGCGTCGACGAACGACTCGTCACCGTGGCCGAGAGCGTACGCGGGCTCGTGAGCGGGCAGGAGCTCGCGGCGCCGACGACACCTGACTCGGCCAGTCCGTCTGCTTCGGCCAGCCCGTCATCTACGGCCAGCCCGTCAGCGACCGCACCAGACGCCGCTCGGACGTTCGCGAACTCCACCGAGGCGCTCGAGCTCGTCATGCAGCGCCTCATCCCGGAACGCAACGAGGGAGCCCTCGGGCTCATCGACGGGGCGCCCGCGTTCATCCCGTCCACCGCGACTCCGTTCTCGCTCGTCGACCTGCCCGCGCTCGTCGAACGAGCCGTGAGCGAGACCGCCGACGGCTCGGTGCGTATGGGCACCTTCGTCGACGCCACCCACGCGCTCCGGTATGTGGCCGTGCCGTTCACGGTGGGCGACGGCTCGAGCACGGCCCTCTACCTCGCGGCCTACGACCTGCGTGCCGAGCTCGCCGACACCAACAGCACCTTCCAGACCTACTCTCTGGTCGCCGTCGCCGCCCTCATCGTGGTCGGGCTTGTCGGCTGGTTCGTCGCAGGCCGCCTCCTCAGGCCCCTGCGCGAGCTGCGGGAGACGGCGGCCTCCATCACGGGCAGCAACCGATCCGCGCGCATCCCTGTCGTCGGCCACGACGACGTGTCGGCGCTCACCGCGACGATCAACGGCATGCTCGACCGCCTCGACGGCTCCCTCACCGCCCAACGGCAGCTGCTCGACGACGTGCGCCACGAGCTGAAGACCCCCATCACGATCGTGCGCGGACACTTCGAGATCCTCGACCCGACGGATTCCGCAGAGACCCGAGAGACGGTTGCACTGGCCCTCGATGAGCTCGACCGGATGAGCGAGCTCATCGACGACATCGAGGCTCTCGCCGTCAGCGAGCAGCAGGGGCTGCTGAGTCTGGCGCCGTGCGACGTGCTCGAGCTGACCGAGCAGGTGCATGCGAAGGCGAGCGCCCTCTCGGCGCACCGATGGGTGCTCGAGCAGACGGCCCCCGTTGTCGTCGATGTCGACGCGCGGCGCATCACGCAGGCCTGGCTCCAGCTCGCCGACAACGCGGCGAAGTACTCGCCAGCGGGTTCCCGGGTCGGCCTCGGGAGTCTCGTGGATGCGCGCGGTGAGCTGCGCCTGTGGGTGCGCGACGAGGGCGTCGGCATCCCCGCGTCAGCCCAGGAGCGCGTCTTCGACCGCTTCGGGCGGGCCGAGACGGGGCGCAGCCGGACCGGATCCGGGCTCGGACTGTCGATCGTGCAGTCCATCGCGCGCGGCCACGGCGGGCGGGTCGAACTCGAGAGCGAACCGGGCGTCGGATCGATGTTCAGCATCGTGCTGCCCGGCGCCGACGCCGGACTCGCCTCGAAGCCGACCGACACGACTTCCGAACCCCAGCGAGAGGACCCCGCATGAGCAGCATCCTGGTCGTCGAAGACGAGGCGCGCATCGCCTCGTTCGTCGAGAAGGGCCTGAAGTCGAGCGGTTACGCCGTGACGGTCGCGGCCAACGGCACCGACGGCGTCGACCTCGCCCGCGGCGGTGACTTCGATCTGGTGCTCCTCGACGTCGGACTCCCAGGGCTCGATGGCTTCGAGATCCTCGACCGGCTGCGCGCCGAAGGCAACGCCGTGCCCGTCATCATGCTCACGGCCCGGACCTCGGTCGAGGCGACAGTGCGGGGCCTCGACGGTGGGGCCAACGACTACCTCGCGAAGCCGTTCAAGTTCGACGAGCTGCTCGCCCGCATCCGCCTGCGGCTTCGGGACGCGGGCCAGGTGGCGGCCACCGAGCTCACGCATGACGACCTGCTGCTCGACCTCCGAACGCGCCGTGTGCGGGTGAACGGCGCCGACATCGACCTCTCGGCGCGCGAGTTCGGCCTCGCCGAGCAGTTCTTCGGGAACCCCGGTCAGGTGCTCAGCCGCGAGCAGCTGCTGAGCCGAGTGTGGGGGTTCGACTTCGATCCTGGCTCGAACGTCGTCGACGTGTACGTGCGCTATCTGCGCGGCAAGATCGGTGCGGACCGCATCGAGACGGTGCGCGGCATGGGCTACCGCCTGCGCTGAGGCGAACTCGGGCGCCCCGACGGGAGGCGTCCGCGCCGCAGGTCAGTCCTCGTCGTCCCCATCGTCGTCGTCATCATCATCATCGTCGTCGTCGATCTGCGACGGCCCGACGGGGTCGACCGGCACCGGAGCCTGGATGCTCCCCGTCGGCAGCGAGGGCGGCACCGGGTCCGGCACGTTGCTGGGCGACGGCGAGCCGGTGCCGGCCGGGGCAGTCGGCGACGGGGTCACGCTGATGGTCGTCACGGGCGTCTGCGCACCGACGATGGGCCCGACGTCGAGGGACTCACCCGGTGACGAGCGCAGCGACATGGCCTGAGCGAACGTGACCCCGGCGAGCGCGATCGCGAGCGCGCCGGCGCTCGCGAGGGCAAGCACCAGCCAACGCGGGCGGGGCTTCTGGGTGGTCATCGTCTCGGCTCCATCGAGAGTGCGACGGCGAAGTCGAGGATGCGGTCCGGCAGCGCGTCGAGCCCGGCCCCGCCGCGGACCGCCGCGCCGAAGGCGTGCGAGAGCAGGTGGGTGAGGGCGACCGCGTTGGCGCGGATGCTCAGGTCGGGGTCGTCGGTGAGCGTTCCGGCCTGTCCTGGGCTGTTCCAGGTGTGCGCGAAGTCGCCCCACGCGAGGCGCACGAGTTCGGCGAGCTCGAACGTCGAGGTCCGGAGCTCGGCCCTTCCGCGGAGGTCATGCGTGAGGGCGGTCACGATCGCGTGTGCATAGAGTCCGCCGAGGTCATCGGCGAGGTCGCCGACGCCCGCCGTGTCGATGTCGACGACGCCCGTGATCGTGGCGCGGCCGTCGGTCTGGGCGTGCGGCTCGACGAAGATCTGGCCGAGGTGGAGGTCGCCGTGCACGGTGCGCGCCGGCCCCGGGCGCGCACGGGCGACCTCCGCGCGGATGCACGCGGCCACCCCATCGATGTCGGCCCTGCGCGCGGGGAGGAGGTCGTAGAGGCGCAGCAGGTACCAGTCGAGTCCCGCCGTCAGGCTCGCGCGGGCCCCGCGGGAGACCCTGGCGGCGCCGATGGACGCGACCAGTGACTGCAGCTCCCGCAGGAACGCGAGCCGCGCATCCGGTGTTCGTGGCACGTGTGAGTCGGCGGGAACGCCCGGCATGCGCTCGAGGGCGACGAGGCCCGCCTCACTCCAGCCTCGGCTTCGCGGCACTGCCACGCCGGCACCGGCGAGTTCCTCGTGGATGCGATGCAGCGGTTCCGCGTGCCCCGGTCGGACGACCTTGAAGAAGAGGGTCCCCTCGGGGCCGGCGAGACGCAGCACCGCCCGGCGCCCTGGCCGGTACGCGAGCATCTCGAGCTGCCCATCGCCGACGGCGCCGAAGCGCGCCGCGGTCTCGCGCGCGGAGTCGGGGAACGCCGTCGCGGGGAGGGCGGGAAGGGCGGGGTCGTGCGGGTAGCGCCACACGCGCACCTGCTCGCGGGTCGCGGGGTTCTGCACGGTGGTCCACTGCTGCGATTCGCCGGCGACCGAAGCGGCCGCGGGGTTCGTCGCCGTGTCGATGAACAGACGGATGCGCTCGTCCGGTCCCTGCAGCGACGCGAGCTCGACGTCGTAACCGGCAAGCACACCGTCGCCGCTCGGCTCAGCGCAGGCGAGCGTGACCGACGCCACCTCGCGGCCGGTGCCCGTGGCGACGGCCTCGATCACCTGCCTGGCTGCTGCGAACATGTGCTCCTCCTGCGGCGCTGCGCTGAGCTGCTGTCGTGCTGAGTGTCGAACTGGATTTTCCGCCGCAACGTCCCGCGGCTCTGCCTCGAACCTACCGGGGTCGCAGCGCGACAGCCCGGGAACGTGCTCAGTTGTGGAGAACGCCGACTACGCGCTCGGCACGGACGGCGGCGTCTGCGCGCTCACCGGGCTCTGGGCGGAGACGGGGCTCTGGGCGCTCACGGGACTCTGGGCGGAGACGGGGCTCTGAACAGTCGGAACGCTCTGCGGGGTCTGCGCCGAGACGGGGCTTGGGGAGCTGAAGACGGGCGTCGCGGTCGGTGAGGCGCTGGTGCCCGTCGATGGGGAGGCCGACGGTGTGGTGGATGCGGCTGGGCTGCTCGTCGCGGACGGCGTCGAGAGGTTGAGCTGCTCGCCGGGCACGTCGCGCACTTCGAGGGCGTTGGCGACGCCAGCCCCGCCGACGGTCAGGATGCCGAGGCCGAGGGCGCTGGCCGAACCGACGATGATCCAGGTGTTCTTCTTCTTGTTCATGGCTGCTGCCTCCTGTTGTCTGCCGAGGCGTGACTTCGCCTCGGTAGCCCCAAGTTTCGTGAGCGTTCATGAGACGCACAGTGCCTGAAGATGAGAGCGGCCTCATCTTCGCGCGGACGCCGTCGTGCAGACACGCGAGGGGCGAGTGGATGCGTGCATCCACCCGCCCCTCACGTCGGGAGCCCGAGCCGGGTCAGGCGGTCTGGCCCCGGTGCTTGCCCTCCGCGACCTCTTCGACGAGCTTCGCGTTGAACGCGGGGAGGTCGTCTGGCGTTCGACTCGAGACGAGGCCCTGGTCGACATGGACCTCCTCGTCGACCCACGTCGCGCCCGCGTTGATGAGGTCGGTCTTGAGGCTCGGGAAGCTCGTGAGCGTGCGCCCGTCGAGCACCTTCGCGTCGGTGAGGATCCACGCGCCGTGGCAGATCACTGCGACCGGCTTGTGCGCCTCGAAGAAGTCGCGCACGAAGCTGACCGACGCCTCGTCGAGGCGGAGCAGATCAGCGTTGCCGACGCCACCGGGCAGGACGAGCGCGTCGAAGTCGGCCGCTCTGGCGTCGCCCGAGGCGAGGTCGACGGCCTGCTCGTGCCCGTTCTTGCCCTTCACGCTGCCGGACTCGGGTGAGACGAGTGACGCATCGCCTCCGGCTTCGGTCACGGCGCCCCATGGGCTCGTGAGCTCGCTGTCCTCGAAGTCGTTCGTGAGGAGGAAGGCCACGCGCTTGGTGTCGAGAGTCGTCATTACTGATCGTCCTTTCGTCGGGGGAAAGAGTGTGCTGCTCAGTCGCAACCGGGATGTTCTCCCGCGACGAGCAGGCATCCACCGTCTCGCACGGACCTCCCCGAAACGTGGACGGCCCGTGTGCGCGACCTGGCTGTCAGCTGGACGAACCCAGGAGGAGCTTCCGCAGCGCCGCCTCCCCAGACCCACGCCCCACCTCGACGACCCGCCCCTCGTCGTAGGCCTCGATGACCCTCGGATCGATGTAGCTCGAACGCGCGACCGCCGGCGTGTTCCCGAGCAGCTCGGCAGTGTCCCGCACCGCTTGCGCCACAAGTGACGTGCGCTCGCGCACCGTTCCCCCAACTCCCAGCTCGGCCAGTCGACTCGCGGCGAAGACCGTGCCGTGCAGCGTGCGGAAGTCCTTCGCCGTGAACTCGCCCCTCGTGCGCGCCCTGATGTCGTCGTTGACTTCGCGAGCCGAGAGGCGACGCCACGCTCGCCCGTCCTTCCACGACAGGATGCGCCGCCCCGGCGACCCGCTCTCCCTGCGCTCGCCGAGGAACGTGACGAGTTCGAGATCCTCGATGAGGGCGCTCCACGGCACCCCACTCTTGCCCTTGAACTCGAGCAGCACCTGCTCATCCTGCAGCGAGATGTGCCGGTTCAGGAGCGTCGTCAGTCCGCGGTGCCCGAACTGCTTCGCCGACCGCTCACTCCCGACGCGCAGGAACGCCGTGTCGAGGAGCTTGAAGCTCGCCGCGAGCGATGCCTCACGTCCGTCATGCACCGTGCGAAGCGCGCGGGTCGCCGCGCGGCGCGCCGACGGCAGCACGCGCGAGAGCTCGAGGGCCCGGTCGAAGGTCACGATCTGGCGCTTCGCGGTCCAGTCGGGATGGTAGATGTACTGCGTGCGGCCAAGCGCATCCACGCCCACCGCCAGCACGTGCGCGTTGTCGTGCGGCGCGATGCGCACGTCTCGCCACGCCGGCGGGATGGCGAGCGATGCGAGTCGAGCGCGCACCACGGGGTCGACGATGCGCTCACCGCGCTCGTCCCGGTAGCTGAAACCGCTCCCGGCTGCCTGCCGCGTCCACGCGGATTGAGTCGGCGTCCACCTTCGCAGTCGAACCATCTGTCTTGGCTAGCACCTGCGCGCCCCGCGAAGCAAGAGCTGAACGGCCATCGGCTGGATGGCGTATTTCTAGGAGGTATCGCCTTCCCACAGATGTGGTGAGAACCCTCCACAGATCCCGTGGAAGTGGCTCCGCGCACATGTCGATGCGCGAGGATGCGACTATCCGTTCGAGACGGTCGCCAATGACGGCAGGAGCCTCATGCCATTCCCCGTTCCACCTCTCACCGCGACGATGCCCGCCGAGGGCCGAGTCGACCGCCTCTCCGAGCACACGTATCGCGTCGTCAAGGACGGCCGCATCCTGGGTTTCATCAACAAGATCGACGACCTCTGCGTCGTCTCGGCCGGATCCGACGCCGGGGCCGCCCTCGAGGTGCTGCAGACCCGCGACTTCGCGCGCGCGGTCAAGGAGCTCCAAGACCGAGCCTGACCCATGACCTCACGCCGCAACTCCCCGGCCCGCTGGAAGACAGCGGGCCTTGGAGTCGTGGCCACCCTCACGGCGGCCTTCGCGCTGACCGGATGCACTGCGGCCGGATCGGGAGCGAGCTCGGAATCAGCCACCGGCACGTTCGCGCCGGCTCCCCCCGCCTCGTCGGCTCCCCCTGACCAGCCGGGCGGCGCCACGGAGGCCGCCGGCGACCTGATCTTCGCCGCCACCGCCGACGACCGGCATTCGTGGATCACGGCCGAGGCCCGCGTCTCGGGCGTCACTCGATCCGGCACCTGCGAGTACACCGCGAGCGCCGAGGGCGTCGACACGATCACGCGCACCGCCAAGGCCCTCGCCAGCAACTACGACACCGTCTGCGGCGACATCTCCTTCGAGCTCGGCACGCCGGGGACCTACACGATCACGGTGACCGTCACGGAGGTCACGGACCAGCCGCTCACGGCCAGTACCGACGTCGAGTTCCTGGGCGCATCCGCCGACTGACCCCGGGCGCGCGAGCCTACCGTCCGCGGCGCACGAGGTGGCTGGCCCTCGCGCCCGCCCCGCGCAGGAGCCGCTCGAGCTCATCCGAGCGGTGGCCAAGACGCGGTGACTCGAGCGACAGCGCCACCGCTCCGATCACCTCACCCGAGGCGCTGCGCACGCCGACGGCCGCGCACGTGTGACCCGGCACGAACTCCTCACGCTCCCAGGCCACGCCCCGCAGCCGTACCCGTTCGAGGTGTCGCTCGAGCTCGTCGCGCGACGTGATCGTCGCATCCGTGAACGAGGGCATGCCGTTCGCGTCGAGGAATGAGTCACGCTCCTCCACGCTCATGCCGGCGAGGATGATCTTGCCGAACGCTGTCGCGTGTGTCGCCTCGTGGAAGCCGAACTCGAGGGGGCGGATGCGCTGTGCACGCGCCGAGTCGGCGACGTGCGCCACGACCACATCCGTGCCCCGGTAGACCGCGAAGTACGCCGCAACGTCGCCGGCCTCGTGCAGCGCCTGCACGACCGCCCGCATGGGTGGCGAGACCCCGAGCTGCTGGTGCAGCGCCCGGCCGAGCTCGTGCACCTTGTAGCCCAGCTCGAACCGGCGCTCCTCGCGCAGGTGCACGAGGTAGTCCGCATCCACCAGCAGCTGGGCGAGCCGGTAGACGGTTGGCAGCGAGAACCCGAGCGTCTCCTTGATCTCAGTCGCGGTCGCGCCGCCGTTCTGGGCGACGAGCTCCAGCAGCGACAGCGCCTTGAGCGTGCTCGAGGAAGGCGCGGCCGACGCCGCACCCGGGCCCGCGTCGCCCTCGAGGGGAGGCACGGCGGCGATCGAGGGGGCGGATCTGCTTTCGGGGGCATCCACGTCGACACTCACCGCAGCAGTATGCGCAGTGAAGACTGGACCCGCGGTGAGTGTCGCGTGGCTCATGACGTCTCCCTACAGCTCGCCGGCGCGCAGCTGCGTCGCCAGGTAGTCGGCCTGGCGCATGGCGAGCGCCACGATCGTGAGCGTCGGGTTGGCCGCGGCGCTCGTCGTGAACACGGATCCGTCGCCCACGAACAGGTTCGGCACGTCGTGGGATGCACCCCACCGGTCGACGACCCCGTCCTCGGGTCGCTCGCTCATGCGCGCCGTCCCGAGGTTGTGGGTCGACGGATACGGCGGGGTGCGGTGCACGTGCTCCGCACCGACGGCCTCGTAGAGCAGCGTGCCACGGTCGTAGCCGTGCTCGCGCATGGCCGCGTCGTTGGGGTGGTCGTCGTAGTGCACGTTCGGGACGGGCAGCCCGTTCGCGTCCGTCACCGAGCGGTTCAGGGTGATGCGGTTCGACTCCTGCGGAAGGTCCTCACCGACGATCCACATACCTGCCGTGTTCTCGTACGCGTCGAGCACCGAGGTGAAGGACTTGCCCCACGCGCCGGGGTCGGCGAAGCTCGCCAGGAACGCGGGCCCGAGCGACAGCGTCTCCATGAAATAGCCGCCCACGAAGCCGCGGCTCGGGTTGTGGCCTGACTCATCCCGGATCACGCCGGCCATCGTCTCGCCGCGGTACATGCGCACCGGCTTGTCGAAGCGGGCGTACAGCGAGCCGGTCGTGTGGCGCATGTAGTTGCGCCCGACCTGGCCGGATGAGTTCGCGAGCCCATCGGGGAACAGCGAGCTCGCACTCAGCAGCAGGAGGCGTGGCGTCTCGATCGAGTTGCCCGCCACGACGACGACCCTGGCCCGCTGGCGCTGCAGGTTCCCGTCCCGGTCGAGGTACAGCACCCCATCCGCTCGCCCGTCGACGTCATGCGTGATCTGCACGGCGTAGCTCTCGGTGCGGAGGTCGAGCAACCCCGTCTCGAGGGCACGCGGGATCTCGCGCACCATCGTGCTCCACTTCGACTTGTTCTTGTCTCCCTGGAAGTTGAAGCCGTCCTGAATGGATGCGGGCCGCCCGTCGTACGGCTCCGCGTTCGTCCCATACGGCCCCGTCGAATAGTGCGTGTACCCGGCCCGCTTCGCACCCTCGGCGAGCACCTTGTAGTTGTTGTTGGCCGGCAGCGGCGCCCGCCCGCCCGTGTGCGTCGAGCCGATCGCATCCTCGGCCCTCACATACCAGGGCGCGAGCTCGTCGAGGGTGATCGGCCAGTCGAGGAGGTTCGCCCCATCGACGCGGCCGTACGTGCTGCGCGCCTTGAACTCGTGCTCGTAGAAGCGCGGCGTCGCGCCGGACCAGTGCGTCGTCGTGCCACCGACCGCCTTCACGATCCATGCGGGGAGATTCGGGAAGTCCTTCGCGATGCGCCACGAGCCGCTCGTGGTTCGCGCATCCAGCCACGCCATCTGGTTGAAGGCCTGCCACTCGTTGTTCTCGTAGTCCTCGTTCTGCAGGTACGGTCCGGCCTCGAGCACCACGACGGGGATGCCCTTCGCGGTCAGCTCGTGCGCGATCGTGCCGCCTCCCGCCCCGGAGCCGACGATGACGACGACCTCGTCGTCCTGCGAGATGGGCTTCCCGAACTGCGTGGGGCGTGCGCCCGTGTCCTCGGTCATCGCTCGACTCCTTCGTGGCTCGCGGCGAGATCGCCCGGCTGGTTGGTGGAGATGGGGTTGCCGTCGCCGGAAGCGGCGCCTGCGGATGCCGCCGGGATGCGCACGGCACCCGTCTGCGGACGCTTCAGTCCGGGCAGCGGCGAGAACGGCACATCCGCCGGCTCCTCTATGAGTGGCTCAGGCACCCAGTCGAGGTCGTTGAAGCCCCGGTTCACGTACCCGCCGAGCTCGAACGAGGAGCCCTCGTAGCCGACCGCCTTCCACACCTCCGGGTCGTCGTAGAGGTTCAGCACCGTCGTGCGGCGGATGAAGCCGAAGAAGTCGGTGTGCTCGATGCTCCGCAGCACGGCCGTCGCTTGGTCCTCGTCGAGGGCGGTGAAGTCGCCCGCCGACAGGGAGTCGAGCGTGAGGAGCCCCTGCGTGAGCGTCACCCGAAGCCACGTCGACGACTTCGACTCCTCGAGGATGATCTGCGCGGTCCGCTCGTACGGCGAATCGGGGAAGGACGGGTGCGGGAATGCCACCCGGATGACGCGCACGAGCAGATCTCGAGCGTGCTCGGTGAGCTCTGTCTCGTTGAGCTGGGGGTACTTGGCCGGATATGCCATGGGTGTCGCTCTCCTCTCCATTGAGGTCTTGGTCTGCAGTGGTCCCGATAGGCCCGTCGAGGCCGGACTCGAACCGTCCCGTGCCGGTGGGGGCCCGCATCCGCCTCGCGTCATCGGCGACGCGGCGGTGGAGGCGGTGCTCATACGGTGCCCCGCACGATCCTCTCCTCACCACTCGCATTCTCGACATGCAAGAAACGGCGTTGCCTGGGTGGTCGCAGCGACGAGAGTCTGTGACGTGTCGGGGCGGATGAGAACGGCCCCGCGCATCCCGCAGGCAGCACCCTTCGCGCCTGCAGCAACTGAGAACAGGAGACAACGATGTCCAAGGTCCTTATCCTCGCCGGTGACTTTTCCGAGACCCTCGAGGTGTTCTACCCGTACGAGCGGCTCCGCGAGGAGGGCTACGAGCCCGTCATCGCCGCGCCGACCAAGAAGCGCCTGCAGTTCGTGGTGCACGACTTCGAGGGCTACGACACGTTCACGGAGAAGCTCGGGCACGGCTGGAACGCCGACATCGCCCTCGCCGACGTGAACCCCTCCGACTACGTCGCCCTCGTCGTTCCCGGTGGGCGCGCCCCCGAGTACCTGCGCAACAACGAGGACGTGAAGCGCATCGTGAGGCACTTCTTCGGCGAGGACTCCCCCGTCGCCGTCACCTGCCACGGGCCGATCATCCTCGCGAAGGCGGGCGTGCTCGAGGGGCGTACCACGTCGGGCTTCCCCGAGATCGCGGCCGACATCGAGGCCGGCGGCGGCACCTACGAGAGCTCGGAGGCCCTCGTGGACGGCAACCTCGTGAGCGCCCGCGCCTGGAACGACAACGGCCCCTGGTTCGGCAAGTTCATCGCGCTCCTTCGCGAGAAGGCCCCCCTCTCCGCGTAGCGCCCGCAGGCGCGCTCCCCCTGCCCCGCTCGCTCCCGTCCCCGTCCCCGTCCCCGTCCCGGCGTAGACCTGGGGCTTGTGCATCCGCCATACTCGCCCGGCGTGCGCAAGCCCCAGGTCTCACCCGCGCTTCCCACCGCGCCAACGCCGGGGTTGACTGCGTTGTCACAGGGGCATAGCCCGTTGTCTCTCCACAGGCAGGAGTTCACCAAGACCGTGGATGCTGGCCCGCGTCTAGCGTCAGCGTGTGACTTCCGACAACAGACCCCCTCGATTTCGGACAGAGCTCCCGGCTGAGCTCCGGGGTCAGAGCTTCACGGTCGCGGATGCGCAAGCGCTCGGGGTGGGCAGGGGCCGGCTGCAGAACCGCAGCCTTGAGCGCCCCTTTCGCGGAGTGCGCGTCGACGCCCTCGCGCTCGCGCCGACGATCGAGCATGAGGCCAGGGCCGCTGCCATCCGCCGCAGGTTGCGAGCCCACGACCTGCAGTACGCACCGCTCTTGAAAGAGTCGCAGGCATACGGGGCGATCTCGGCGGCTCGCGTGCTCGGTCTCCCGCTGCCGTGGCCGCTGCTCAGCGACACACGCGTGCATCTCATCGTGCCGGAAGGCAGGAACCTCCCGCGGCGACCCGGCGTGGTCACACGAATCGTGCCGCTGCGGCTCTGGCGCACGTTTGCGTTCAAGGGAGTCCTCCTGCCGCACCCGACACTGCTGTACTGCCTGATGAGCCGTGATCTGCTGCGGTCGAATGCCTTCGCCGTGCGGTCGGACCTGCTCAGTCTCGGCGACGCGCTCGTGACGGTCGCACGGAACTACCCGAACCGTGTCTGGAATGGCAACCTCACGACTCGCGCGGCCCTCGCCAGCGCAGTCGCTGAGTGGTCGCCCGGTTTCGGCTCCTCCGTGCTCCGCGAGATGACCCCGCAGATTCGCGAAGAGGTGGAGTCGCCGTATGAGAGCCTCATGCGCTTCGCGCTCCACGATTCCGGGTACCCGGAGCTCGCGGTGCAGCACTCGCTGCAAGTTGACGGCGTGGAGCTGGCTCGGCCCGACTGTGCCGACCTCAAAGCCAAGATCGCCTACGACTTCGAGGGCCTCGGTCACTTGGTGAGCCCAAGCCAGTGGCGACGGGACGTGAAGCGAGCGCGGCTTGTCACCAACCTGGGCTGGCACGGTGAACGCCTCACGCACTCGGACCTCTGGCCGGACCCCAGTGAGTTCATCAGGCACGCGCACGGTCTCCGTGAGCGGCGAATGCGTCTCCTCGGCGAGATGTGACTCCCTGCGTGCGGTGAAATCTGACGCAATCCGCGCGCGCATCCCAAGGTCTCCGCGGGCGACGCCACAAACCTTGGCCCGGTGCACCCACACCGCAGAAAGCGAATGCGCAAGACCTAGGTCTGCCGAAGGGCTGCTTCAACAGTGCTGCCCGGGACCGGCCCCTGGCTCGGGCGGGCGGGCGGTACACAACGCGCGGATCCGCCACCCCTCAGCCAATCCTGCGCGTAGACCTGGGGCTCCCGCATCCACCCTTCGCGCAGACCGTGCGCAACCCCAAGGTCTCCGCCGGCGACGCCACAGACCTTGGGCAAGCGCACCCCCAGTTCATTGAAAGGATGCGCAATGCCCAGGTCTGCGGCGGGGCGACGCGGGCGCGGGAGAGGGGCGGGGGCTAGCTGAACTGGATGCCGCCGTCGACGAGGATCGTCTGGCCGGTGACGTAGTCGGAGTCCTCGGACGACAGGTAGGAGACAAGCTGAGCGACGTCGTTCGGCACGGAGACGCGGCCGAGGAGGATGGACTTCGCGTTCTCCGCGAGCGCCTCACCCTTCGCGAGGCCCTGCTTCGCGCCGAGCTTCTCGTCGATGAGGTCCCACATGGCGGTGCCCACGATGCCGGGACCGTACGCGTTGACCGTGATCTTGTGCTCCGCCCACTCCATCGCGGCTGCCTGCGTGAGGCCGCGCACGGCCCACTTCGACGCCGAGTACGGGCCGAGGAGCGCGAACGGGCGGAACGCGACGATCGACGCCGCCCCGATGATCTTGCCGCCGCCGCCCTGCTTGATGAACTGCCTGGCCGCCGAGCGGTACTGGTAGAAGACGCCGGTGACGTTCACGTCGAGCACGCGCTGGAAGTCGGCGCTCGAGTAGTCGAGCAGCGACTCGACCTGCGCGATGCCGGCGTTGGCGATGAACACATCCAGCTTCCCGGCCTTCTCGGCCGTGAACTCGACGAGGGCGTCGACGGATGCCTCATCCGTGACGTCGACGACAGCTCCTGTCGCCCGTCCCCCCGCGTGCTCGATGGCGGTGACCGTCTCCTCGACGCCGGCCTGGGCGCCCTCCAGGTCGGCGACGATGACGTGCAGTCCGTCCCGGCCGAGTCGCTCTGCGATTCCCTTGCCGATGCCCCGTGCTGCTCCCGTGACGATGGCGACGCGCTGTTCGGTGCTCATGAATCCTCCTTGACTCGAGCGGCGCCTGCGCTCCGATGCGCGGCGCTCGCTGCGAGGCTATGGAGGACGCACCGCCCGACGAAAGCATCCCTCTCGCTGAGCGAGAACGCGCATCCGCATCCAGGCCCGCCACCCTTCATCCGTCACCCCGCACGCAGACACACGGAAAGCGCCGGTTCGTCGAGCAACGAACCGGCACTTTCCGTGTGGATGCGGGGCCCCAGAAGGTCGCCCGGAGGGACCAGCCGGAGGGACCGGCCGGAGGGATGTGAGTGGGAGTCCTCAGTCGTCCGCGTTCGCGGCTGCCGTCGCGACGATGCGGGAGGCCATCGTCGCGAAGATGAAGCCGTGGAAGGGGAAGACGGCCGCCCAGTAGAGGCGGCCGAGCAGCCCCTGCGGGAAGTAGACGGCGCGCTGCTCGTAGCGCGAGCGGATGCGTTCCCCGTCCTTCTCGCCGTCGCCCTGCGCATCCGTCTCGCCCTCGCCGTCGCCGACGGGCACTGCCCGCATCTCGAGCCAGGCGAGCCCGGGGACGCGCATCTCGGCGCGAAGGCGGAGCAGCGACCCGTGCTCACCGCCACGTTCGATCGTCTCGACGCGCCAGAAGTCGAGGGCGTCACCTTCGGCGAGACGGTCCGGGTTCGTGCGTCCGCGCCGCAGTCCGACACCGCCGACGAGCTTGTCCATGACGCCTCTGGCTCCCCAGAGCAGCTTCGACGAGTACCAGCCGTTGTCGCCGCCGATGCCCTCGATGACGCGGAACAGCTGCTCGGGCGGCACCGTGCTCTCCTTCGACTGCTCGTCGGTGAACACCGTCTGCCCTGCCCAGTCGGGGTCGGCGGGCAGCGGGTCGCTCGGCGAGTTGTGCACGTTCGCGTCTCGCCAGCTGGTCTCGGTCGCGCGCAGCTTCTCGCGGCCGAGCGCCAGCTCGACGGCTCGCAGGTACGTCGTGAGGCCTTCCTCGGGCGGCGGGATGAGCGCGTCCACGTCTCGGTTCTTGACGACGCACTCGTTCTGGAGCGACTCGACGAGCGGGCGGGCGATCGATTTCGGGATGGGCGTGACGAGGTTCACCCACCTCGATGCGAGGCCGGGCGTGAAGACGGGGAGCGAGGCGATGGCACGCTGCGGAAGGCCGGCTTTCACCGCGTACCCGTTCATCATCTGCCCGTACCTGAGCACGTCTGGCCCGCCGATGTCGAGCGGACGGTTCACATCCGCTTCCACTCGGGCGGCACCTAGGAGGTAGTGGAGCACGTCACGCACGGCGATGGGCTGGATGTGGTTGCGCACCCACTGCGGGGCCGGCATGTAGGGAAGCACGTCGGTGAGGTGGCGGACCATCTCGAACGACGCCGATCCTGAACCGATGACGATGCCGGCCTGCAGCACGATCGTCGGCACGGGCGAGTTGAGGAAGACCTCGCCGACCTCCTTGCGGGAGCGCAGGTGCTTCGAGAGCTTCGCGTCGTCGGGATGCAGGCCGCCGAGGTACACGATGCGGGAGACGTTCGCTTGCGCGGCCTGCTCGGCGACGTTCTCGGCGAGCTTCAGGTCGGTGCGCTCGAAGTCGGAGCCTGAGCCCATGGCGTGCACGAGGTAGTAGACGACGTCGATGTCCTGCATCGCTTCGCCAACGGCCTTCGGGTCGTCGGCGTCACCCACGACGACATCGACCTGGTCGCCCCAGTCGTAGGCGGCGACGCGGCCCGCGTTGCGGGCGAGCACGCGCACGCGGTAGCCGGCGGTGAGGAGGCGCGGCACGAGGCGCCCCCCGAGGTAGCCGGTGGAACCGAAGACCAGAACGCGGGGAGCGGACCCGTCGGGGCGCGGCTTGGCCTTGAGCGCGGGCTCGTTGCCGGTCGGCGCGGGGGTCGCGGGAGTGGTGTTGTTGGCCGGGGCGTCGCCGGTCGTGAAGTCGTTGCCTGCGGGGCCGGATGGGGACGTGCCTGGGGATGCCATGCTCGCGAGGCTATGACTTCAGACTGACCGAAAGATGATGGGTTGACATCGCGAAGTTCGGGCCGTCCGGGACGGGGAAAACCCCCGAGCGGCCGAGCCGCTCGAGGGTCTTTCCGGCTGTGTTCTGCTCGGCGTCTAGCTCTGCACGACCGCGACCGGGTCGGTGGTGGGGAGGCCCGTCTCCGAGCCGCCCTTCGACTCGACGGTGACACCGACGGCCATGCCGGGCGCGAATGTGCCGTCGAGCACGCGCACTGCCGGGGATCCGTCGGCCATCGTCAGGATGCCGGCAGGTGCCGGCCCCTCGCCGTCGATGTACCAGAGCTCGTAGTCGTTCTCAGCTGGCAGCTGGGCCATGCCGTGGGCGACGACCGCCGACTGGCCGAGTTCCTCGGACCAGTAGACGGTGACGGTCCCGCCGCCGGCGACCTCGGTGCGGGCGCTGTCGACGTCGGGGGCGGCGAGGATCAGCGCGACGCCACCGTCGGCGGTCGGCGGCTCCTGCCCATCCTGCCCGAACCCGCCGAAGGCGAAGCCTCCGCCGAGGAACAGGCCGACGGCCAGCACGACGGCCGCGGTTGCCGCGAACATCGCCTGTGCGCTGCTGCGGAACCAACGGCCACGGGCACGCGTCTCGACGGGACCGAAGTCGTCCTCGCCGTGGCCGGTGCTGGATGCGCCCCCGCCAGCCGAGGCGACGCGACGATCGTCGTGGAGGTCACGATCGTCGTCCTCGTCGGTCTGCGGCTCCGGGACGAGGGATAGCTTGCGCCGTCCCTCGCCGTCGGTGTCTTCGTTCGCCACGTCGGCTCGCGAAGGAACTCCGGTCGCGTCCGAGGCGTCGGCGGAGGACGTCGCATCCCGCTCGTCGCCGATCGGGTTCTGCTGCGGGAAGCTGTCGAGCTTCGCGAACAGCGAGTCCTTCATGGAGAGGGGCGGTCGGATGGGGTCCGTGGCCAGCGCGAGCTGGGCTGCGGCCTCCTGGTAGCTCTCGAACTCCTCGGAGAGCTCGCCGTCTTCCAGGAGCTTGTTGAGCAGCGCCCGGTCGGCGGCATCGTCGAAGTCGTTGGCGGAGAGCGCCTCTGCAGCAAGCAGCTGCTCGAGCTCTTCGCGTTCGCGATCCTGTTCGTTGCTCATGACTCCACCCCCAACTCTCGTCGCAGCCGATTCATTCCGTCTCTGATTCTCGTCTTCACCGTGCCGAGCGGCACCTCGAGCCGTTCCGCGATCTCACTCTGCGTGAGACCCCCGTAGTAGGCAAGGGTGACGGCTTCACGTTGTTGATCGCTGAGCTTCGCGAGCGCCTGCTGTGCGCGCTTGTGCTCGATGCTGATCTCCGCGGATTCGGCGACGTCGTCGCGTTCCCCTTCGAAGTCCCGCACCCCGATCTTCAGGTCACGGTCCTTCGACGCCTGGGATGCACGCACCCGGTCGATGGCTCTGCGGTGCGCGACAGTCAGCATCCAGGTGGTCGCCTTGCCCTTGCTCGGCGAGTACGACGCGGCGGTCTGCCAGATCTCCAGCAGCACTTCCTGTGCGACCTCTTCGGATTGCGCCTGGTCGACAAGCACTCGCCGGATCAGCCCCAGAACTCGCGGGGCCATGAGGTCGTAGAGGGTGGAGAAGGCTTCCTTGCTTCCTGTGGCGGTACGCACGAGAAGTTCCTCTATCTCTCCGATGGCTTCGCTCACCAGCTCAGCTTGCCATCTCTCGAAGCTTTCGCGAATTCGGTTGACTTCAACCTGTGAACCGGCGGGAGCTCTGGTGGGGGCTGGGTCGTTCGGCCTGGCCTCAACCGAAGGTGAATGAGTAAGCATCCACGCCACCCCCCCAGCGTCACGGTCAGCTCTCCCTGCTTGCTCTGGTCCCCTTCGAAGAGGAGGTACGAGCCTGGGTTGCCTTCGACCTGGATCTCGCGGGGGCCCGTGCCGTCGTCGACGGTCACCGTGCCCGATCCGCCGAGCACCATCCGGATGGTCGAGGCCGTGTACGAGAGCTTGATCTTGCCCTCGTCGTCGCTTCTGATGCCCTGCGAGTCGAGGTTGAAGTCGCCTTCGAGGGAGAACGTGTCCTGCTGCTGCTCGGCGGGGAACGTGAAGCTGCGGTCGCCCTGGCCGTAGTCGCCCTCACCTGCGTAGTTGACGACCTTCGTCGGCATCAGGTAGGTCTCGGGGGTCGTGCTTCCGAGCTCGGGCGTCGTGTCCGAGGTGTCGGTCTCACCCGGCAGCTGCACGTCGGGGTTGGCTTCCTTGAGGAGGTCGCGGATCTGCGCCTCGGTCTCCGCGTATCCGCCTTCACCGAAGTGGATGGCGCGGACGGTGCCGCTCGCGTCGATCAGGTAGTGGGCTGGCCAGTAGCGGTTGCGGTAGTTCGTCCACGTGCCGAGGTTGTTGTCGAGTGCGACGGGGTACTCGATGCCGAACTCGTCGATCGCGTTTGAGACGTTGGATGCTTCCTTCTCGAAGGCGTACTCGGGCGAGTGGATGCCGATGACCTGCAGGCCGGCGTCCTTGTAGGCCTGGTCCCAGGCGGTGACGTGAGGGATCGAGCGGATGCAGTTGATGCAGGAGTAGGCCCAGAAGTCAATGAGCACGACCTTGCCCTCGGCTGCCTGCGCAGCGAGCTGCACCTCTTCGCCGTCGGGAGTGTTCATCCACTCCTGGATGTCGAGGATCTCGGGCGCGGGACCGCAGTCGCCGAGCTCAGGATCGCCGGGCGTGCAGTTGGTGAGCTGCTCGTTCTGGTCGTTGACGAGGCCGCCGAACGCGAGGGCCTCTTCGACCTGCTCGTTCGAGTTGAACTGCTCCTGCAGGCCCGCCGTGTAGTCGGGGACGAGGCGCTGGAGCAGCTGTGGGAGGTTGAAGACGAGGCCGATCGCGAGGGCGATCATGACGACGCCGGCCGTGATGCGGATGCCGCGCTGGTGCTTGCGGAACGACTTGACGCGCTCGCCCACCCGGCGCCCGGCGAGGGCGAAGATGAGGAGCGGGATCGCCGCACCGATGCCGAAGGTCACCGTGAGGATGACCGTCTCGATGCCGATCTGGCCGGTCGAGCCTGCAACCGTGATGGCGGCGAGCACGGGGCCGGCGCACGGCACGTAGACGGCGCCGAGGGCGATGCCGAGGAGGAAGCCGCCGCGGTCGGTGTTGACCTGCTTCTGCGGGATCCACGAGAACGGCTTCTCGAGGAGGTGCTCGAACTTCGGCACGATGAGGCCGACTCCGATGAGCACCAGCACGATGATGCCCGCCCAGCGGAGCACATCCTGGGGGAGGCCCAGGAGGCTGAGGAGCAGCGAGCCGAGCAGCGTGAAGACGCTGAAGCTTGTAACGAGGCCCAGGATGACGAGGTACGGACGGGCGGATGCGCGCCGCTTCGTCTTCTGCTCGCTCTTGACGGCTCTTCGGAATCAAGGGTGTAGGTGGGGCCTGAAGCCCCCGGCTTCGAGCAGGCTGCGCGCGACGTAGTTCGTGAGGTTCCGGAACCCGAGCGCCGAGCCTCGAAGATGCTCGAGGCGACCGTTG